>CACYNZ010000076.1 GCA_902775835.1 uncultured Eubacteriales bacterium
GACCTTCAGCCTGAGCTTTTGCTCCAGCCATCTGGTTACGCTTGCCATTACACGGTTTGCCGCCGCCTCGCTTTTCAAGAAGATATCGCAGTCATCTGCGTACCGAACAAATCTCAGTCCTCGTTGCTCCAGTTCCTTGTCAAACTTATCAAGATACACATTGCTCAGTATCGGTGAAAGAGGCCCTCCCTGGGGTACTCCTTCCTCCGTTGGACTGACAAGCCCGTCTTCCATTACTCCCGCACGCAGAAAACTCCGTATCAGGTGGAGTACGGTCGCATCATTGATTCGCTCCCTGAGTATGGAAATCAGTTTGTCGTGATTCACGGTGTCAAAATATTTCTCGATGTCCAGGTCCACTATCCAGTCGTACCCTTCATTCAGGTACTCCACTGCCTTGGCCATTGCTGTGTGACAGCTTCTGTTGGGTCTGAATCCGTGACTGCATTCGCTGAAATAGCGGTCGTATCCCCGGATCAGCACCCGTGCCACTGCCTGTTGGATAACCCTGTCCACCACCGTCGGTATTCCCAACGGCCGCAGCTTTCCATTCGGCTTCGGTATGTATACTCTCCGTACCGGCTGAGGCTTGTATTTCCGCCCACGGATCTGCTCTTTTATCTCCTCTCCGTGTTCCACGAAATACAGATTCAGTTCACCAACGGGCATGTGGTCAACTCCTGCCGCTCCGTGGTTACTTTGAACTTCATGGATCGCTGCCTGAATATTGAGATCGTCCAGAATCCTCTCAATCAGTTCCACTTGTAGCTCCTCTTTCTGCTTGTAAAGCTGTACGGAATCGCCTTCCTGCTCTTGGGCCTCCGCGAGCTTACGCTCCCGCTTGCTGGGCTTATCTTCAGTTACAGGCTGTCCGCACCTTGCTCACAGCGATTTGCTAAGTTACGACATTAGGCCCTTCCCGACGTTTCCGTCAGTACTATGGCCTCAGCTGACTCCCGGTCATGAGCTTTTTATCGCACGTGCTTTCGCACGCTGACCGGGCCTCCCGGGGTAAGACACGATTCTTTCACCACACAACCTCCGGATTTACTGCTTCGGTTTTACGTTTACCTTTCGGGCTTCGGTTTGTGAGGCAACCTTGCCCACCGTTTAGCCTCATATCCGGTTTCTATTCGTAGGCTCGTTGGCTTTGCTACACTGCTTCCTCCCCCTCTGCCATTGCTGACAGCGGCTTGCAGTTCACTACACTTGGCGGTAACTACCCGTGGCAGGACTTCCACCTGCAAGAATCGTGCCATGCCCGGCACACCTCAAAAAGGGAGAGGCGATGCCTCTCCCTGTAAAAAGACTGTGTCACGCGTTCAGTACTTCAAGCAGCGCATCCCCGAAGGCCGCGGCAGTGCAGCCCTCCCGGGTGCCGTTGGCCACAATGCCCTTCTCCTTTACCTGGATCATGGCCGTCCGGAGCGCACGCCCCTTTTCCTGGCATCCGATATGTTCCAGCATCATGGCGGCGGCGATCAGGATGCTCTCCGGGCTTGCGTATTCCCCGAGACCTTCCTCCACCAGCCGGGGTGCCGAGCCATGGATGGCCTCGAACATGGCATAGGCATCCCCCAGGTTCGCGCTGCCCGCGGTGCCCACGCCGCCCTGAATCTGGGCCGCTTCATCCGTCAGAATATCGCCGTACAGATTCGGCGTCAGCACCACCTGGAATCCGGACCGGACCTGTTCGTTGACCAGGTTGGCGGTCATGATGTCCACGTAATACTCGTCCGTCTCGATCTCCGGGTATTCGGCGGCCACTTCATGCGCGATCCTGGAGAACAGACCGTCTGTCTTCTTCATGATATTGGACTTGGTCACGATGGTGACCCGCTTTTTCCCCTGATTGCGCGCAAACTCATAGGCCGCTCTGGCAATGCGCCGGGTTCCGGGCACGGTGATCACCTTGAAGTCAAAGGCCAGAAGCCCTTCCTCCTCAATGCCCAGACTGCCCAGGGTATACTCGCCCTCCGTGTTCTCACGGAAGAATGTCCAGTCAATCCCCTGATCCGGCACGCTCACCGGGCGCACATTGGCATACAGGTCCAGCTCCCGGCGCAGCGTCACATTCGCGCTGGTCATGGTGCCGCCGCTGGGCGTGGTGGTGGGTCCCTTGAGCAGCACCGGGCACGCCTTGATCTGCTTCAGCGTATCCTCAGGAACGCTCTGGTTCACCTCCAGCCTGTGCTCAATGGTCAGCCCGGAAATGGGCACAAGGCAGATCTGCCCTTCGTCCAGTTCCTTCTTGAGCAGGCAGCGCAGCACGCGCTCCGCCTCCCGCATGATCACCGGACCGATGCCGTCTCCGGGCACCAGGCCGATGGAAAGCGGTCTTGCGTGAAAATCCACAGCCGGCTGCTTTCCCATGTTTTGCGCCCGTTCCACCTGGGAACGGTACAGGGATTCAAAATATTCTCCTTCGCGACTCATACGCTTCCCGCCTTCACTGAACTTTCTTGCCCTGCCGGATGTTCTCCTGTGCCCTGCGGATATGCTCCACCATCAGTTCCTCCGCCAGGTCCCCGTTTTTCGCAGCGATCGCCTCATAGATCGCCCGGTGTTCCGCCAGGGAAGCCTCCGCGCGGTTGGGTGTGGAAATGGAGACCTTCCTGTACTTCATCACCCTGCGGTGAAGCGGCTCCAGCGTATAGCGCAGCGGCGTGCTCCCGCAGATGCGGTACAGTGTCTGATGAAAGCGGCTGTCCATGTTCTTGATGCCGTCCGCATCCTTTTTCCCGGTATAGTACTCCTGTACATCCAGGGCTTCCTTCATTTCATTGAGGTCTTCCTCGCTGGCGTTCTCCGCGGCCTTTCTCGCGGCCATGCCCTCGATCTTCATCCGGATGTCATAGATATCCAGGATTTCCTGCATGCTCACGCCCACCACCCGTGTACCCTTGGCGGTGATTTCCAGAAGATGCTCCTCCTCCAGGCGCCCGATGGCCTCCCGGATGGGCGTGCGGCTGACCTTCATGTCCTCGCTGAGCTTGGCCTCGGTGAGATACTCGCCCGGCGCGTACACTTCCGTGAGAATTTCCCTTTCCAGTTCTTCAAACACCTGATCGGCAAGCGATATCATCTGATGGTCCACTCTGATCCCTCCCGGTTAAATCAGTCCAAGCTCACCATTGGTCAGCTCGGAGATCTTGGTTTCCAGTTCACGTACGCTCAGGGAAGACTGACGGCCCTTGGCAAAGGTATCGTCAATCCACGCCTTCATGGCAACCACCAGCTCATCCTGCTTCCCATAGCATCTCGACGGCGGCAGCTGATAGTTTTCGTTGATCCAGTAGGCAATGCCCGCAAGCCCGGAGTTCGGCCCGATCATGACGGTGGCCGGACGCTTGAGCAGCTTCTTGGTATTGAAAATATTGTAGATTTCCTCATCCTTCATCAGACCGTCGGCATGGATGCCGGCTCTTGTCATATTGAAGGAACGTCCCACAAAGGGCGTCATCGGCGGAATCTCGTATCCGATCTCTTCCTTGAAATACTGCGCAATGTCCGTGATCGCCGTGGTATCCATGCCGTCCAGGGATCCGCGCAGCGCCGCGTACTCAAAGCACATGGCCTCCAGCGGGATATTGCCCGTGCGCTCCCCGATGCCCAGCAGCGAACAGTTCACGGCGCTGGCGCCGTAGAGCCATGCCGTGCTGGCATTGGTGACGGCCTTGTAGAAATCGTTGTGTCCATGCCACTCCAGATACTCGCTTTCCACATCCGAGTAATGCTGCAGGCCGTAGACAATGCCGGGCACGCTTCTGGGCAGGGCCACTTCCGGATAGGGCACGCCGTAGCCCATGGTGTCGCAGGCGCGGATACGCACCGGAATGCCCGCGTCCTTGCTCATGTTCATGAGCTCATTGACAAAGGGCACCACAAACCCGTAAAAGTCCGCGCGGGTAATGTCTTCGAGGTGGCAGCGCGGCATGACGCCGGACTCAAAGGCCAGGGCCACGGCTTCCAGATACATTTTCATAGCCTCGGCGCGGGTTTTCTTCATCTTCTTGAAGATGTGATAATCGCTGCAGCTCACCAGAATGCCGGTTTCCCGGATGCCCATGTCCTTGACCAGCTTGAAGTCATCCTTGTTGGCCCGGATCCATGTGGTGATCTCCGGGAACTTGAGCCCGGTATCCCGGCACAGTTCCAGAGCCTTGCGGTCCTTCTCGCTGTAGACGAAGAACTCCGTCTGCCGGATGATGCCCCAGGGACCGGCCAGACGGCTCATGAGCTTGTACAGATCGCGGATCTGTTCCGGCGTATACGGGTCCTGGGACTGCTGGCCGTCCCGGAAGGAAGTGTCCGTGATCCATATCTCATTGGGCATGCCAATGGGCACGCGGCGATGGTTGAACATGATCCGGGGGACAGACTCGTAGTCATATATATCCCGGTACAGGACCGGGTCCTTAACATCCTGAAGCGGATAGTGCAGATTCTGCTCCTCAAGGAGGTTCGTTTTCGGTGACAGTTCCAGCATGGTTTCATCTCCCGACTCTTTTGGTATGTCAGTATCCCAGTATATGAACACAATTGCATAATGTAAAGCAGATTTCTGCAGAATACACAAAAAATACAGAAATATGCCCGTTTTTCTGCATGAATGTCCCAATTCTTCCTGCATTTTTGCGTTCTATTATTCCAAAAGCCGGAAGACAGGGAAACCGGATACCTCGAGACCGCGCCGCTGCCGGATCTTCTCCGTATTTTCTCCCGCTCCATGACATACCCCGGGGTTTGACGGAAACGAAAAAAAATGCCCTGAATTCCGGCCGCACAAAGCCGGCATTCAAGGCATTTTTCAGACAATACAAGCCGTATCAGAGCGTTGACAATATGGACTACTCCATACCCTGCAGAAACCTTTCAGCCCCTCATCCTGTCTGCCCGCTGAATGGCTTCCAGCGTATACTGACTGTCCAGCGCAGGCTGATCCTCCTTTTGAGGGAACATGCCCACCACCACAGCATCGGTATCCTTGATGTTTTCAAAAGCCTCAATAAAGGCACTTCGCACCTGCTCCTGGGAAGTGCACCGCCTGGTGGCTCCCAGGATTTTGAAAGCCAGGCACGGCTTGGGCACCCTGCGGATCATCTCGTACATCACCGGAATATCCTCTTCCTCAAAGCGTTCCCCCGTGTTCGCCTTTCCGCTGATGGAGCTGCTGACGCGATCGCTGCCCAGGCTCAGGTTGTATACGCAGGACATATAGAAATCCGCGCCCCAGTCATGCTCCTCCGCATATTCCATCACCTCCGGCATATGCGTTCCAAGCCCTGCCGGAATCCCCTGATCCCGGATGATCCTGATGCGTTTCTTCAGTTCGTCATATTTCTTTTCCTTGAAGAGAGCGTCCGTCACGCTGCCATGATGATAGATCGCGCTGGGTTTGTACTGCATGATCTGACGGATATGGCCTTCATAGTTCCAGAATTCCCCGCCCGTCATGCAGATCCAGTTCAGATTCCCGCCATCCTGACGGAATTCATGGATGATCCGCATGATGTGCATGTCGCCCCGGAGCAGCATGGTATTGATACCATGCTCCTGGCAGCGGAACAGCGTTTCCTTGATCCGCTGTGTCGTGAAATAATCCCGCATCTGCCAGTCAAGCGCTTCATTCACATGAGAATTGCCGCTGAAGGGATTTCCTCCAACGATCAGCCTCGTCACGCTGGTGTTTCCCAATTGAATTGTGGGCAGCATTGCCGTTACCTCCAATATATACAGAATGCAGTTTATGGAACAGTGATCAGACAGGAACAGATCTGGATTTCTGGTATCACATTATCATAATGGTCTGTCCAGAGCAAGTGCTTCATTCTGTTTCCAAAACAAAGAATTTCCTGTCGTAGATCCATGTGCACAGCAGAATCATCACGTTCAGAAGAAATGACAGGAAGATCCTCTGAGGGTCCACAGCATTTCATCCCGCCGTTTCTTACGCTCGTCTAACTCCGGAAACCCCTGCAGACCGCACCGTTACTGGATTTTCTCTTTACTTTTCTCCCGCTCCATGGTATACTGCCGCCAGTCACATTGATCGGGAACGTGGTCCGGGCGCCTTTTCAGAGACCTGCGGGATGCTGCGACGCAGGAAGGCCGGAAGACTGCCGCTCGCCCGGGAGTGAACCTGAAACAGGCGGCCGGCCCCCGATAAAGGGCACATAAGTGGTCCTGAACAGGACAAGCAAAGTGGTACCGCGGAAGATATGTTTCGTCTTTGCATCGGCAGAGAGGAAGCATTTTTTTTACGTACTTGAAGAAGGGAGCACATCCATGAAGGTCATTCCTTACGATCCAAAAGTCATCGAACCCAAATGGCAGAAAACCTGGGAAGAAACCCATGCCTTTGAAGCCGAGTCCAGTCATGCCAAGCCCAAGTTCTACGGTCTGATTGAATTCCCGTATCCCTCCGGTCACGGACTTCACGTGGGTCACCCCCGTTCCAACACGGCCATGGACATTATTGCCCGCAAGCGCCGCATGCAGGGATACAATGTGCTCTTTCCCATCGGCTGGGACGCCTTCGGCCTGCCCACCGAAAACTATGCCATCAAGAATCACGTGCATCCTGCCCGTGTAACCAAGGAAAACATTGACCACTTCCGGCAGCAGCTGAAGATGATCGGCTTTTCCTTTGACTACAGCCGTGAAGTCAACACCACGGATCCGGATTATTTCCACTGGACCCAGTGGATCTTCCTGAAGATGTTCGAGCACGGCCTGGTGTTCCGTGACAAGACCCTGGTCAACTACTGCCCCTTCTGCAAGGTGGTTCTGTCCAACGAGGACAGCCAGGGCGGCAAGTGCGACATCTGCCACAATGACGTGGTGCAGCTGCCCAAGGATGTCTGGTATCTGCGCATCACCGCCTATGCGGACCGTCTGCTGGAAGGCCTGAAGACCGTGGATTATCCGGAAAACATCGCCCAGCAGCAGATCAACTGGATCGGCAAGTCCACCGGTGCCTTTGTGCGCTTCCCGCTCACCGGCACGGGAGAGGAAATCGAGATCTATACCACCCGTCCTGACACGCTTTTCGGCGTGACCTTCATGGTCATGGCGCCGGAGCATCCGCTGATCGACAAGTATGCTGACCGCATCGGAAACATGGATGAGGTCACTGCCTACCGTGAAGCATGCGCCAAGAAGACCGAGTTCGAGCGCACTCAGCTGGTGAAGGACAAGACCGGTGTGCGCCTCAGCGGCCTGAGCGCCGTCAATCCCATTACCGGCAAGGAAGTGCCCATCTATCTGTCCGACTATGTCATGATGGGCTACGGTACCGGCGCCATCATGGCCGTTCCGGCCCATGATCAGCGCGACTGGGAGTTTGCCCACAAGTTCGGCATTGACATTGTCCAGGTCATCAAGGGCGGAGACATTGAAAAGGAAGCCTGGACCGGTGACGGGGAAATGATCAATTCCGATTTCCTCAACGGCTATACCAACAAGAAGGATTCCATCGCCCGGATGGTGGAAGAGATCGAGAAGCGGAATATCGGCAAGGCCGGCGTCCAGTACAAGATGAAGGACTGGGCCTTCAACCGCCAGCGCTACTGGGGAGAACCCATCCCGCTGATCCACTGCCCCAAGTGCGGCACGGTGGCCGTTCCCTATGAGGAACTGCCTCTGCGTCTGCCGGAAGTGGAGGATTTCGAGCCCGGCACCGACGGCAAGAGCCCGCTGGCCCGGATTGAATCCTTTGTCAACTGCACCTGCCCGAAGTGCCATGGCCCGGCCCAGCGCGAAACCGACACCATGCCGCAGTGGGCCGGCTCCAGCTGGTACTTCCTGCGCTACTGTGATCCGCATAATAACAAGGAATTTGCCAGCCGTGAGGAACTGGACTACTGGATGCCCGTGGACTGGTACAACGGCGGCATGGAGCATGTCACCCGTCATCTGCTCTACTCCCGTTTCTGGCATCAGTTCCTCTATGACATCGGCGTGGTGGGCTGCCCCGAACCCTATGCAAAGCGCACGGCCCAGGGCATGATCCTCGGCGCGGACGGTGAAAAGATGTCCAAGAGCCGCGGCAATGTGGTCAATCCCGATGAAGTCATTGACGAAATCGGCGCCGACGCCTTCCGCTGCTATGAAATGTTCATGGGTGCCTTCGACCAGGCGATTCCGTGGTCCACCAACGGTGCCCGCGGCTGCCGCAAGTTCCTGGACCGCGTCTGGCGTCTTCAGGAAATGATCGCTCCCGGCGACGGTTACTCGGACAAACTGAACTCCCTGATGCATGAAACCGTGAAAAAGGTCTCCGAAGACTACGAAAAAATGAAGTTCAACACCGCCATCGCCGCCATGATGACGCTGGTGAATGAAATGTTCGCCGCGGGTTCCGTGACCCAGGCCGAACTGGAGACCCTGATCAAGATTCTGAGCCCTGTGGCCCCGCATATCTGTGAGGAAATCTGGCAGAACCTGGGCCATGCGGAAGCCATCCATCATCAGGCCTGGCCCACCTGGGACGAGGAAGCCCTGAAGAAGCAGGAAGTGGAGATTGCGGTCCAGATCAACGGCAAGGTCAAGGCACGCATCATGGTGCCCGCCGATCTGACCAAGGACGATGCCGCAGTGCTCCTGGAACGCGATGAAGTCCGCAGACTCATTGACGGCAAGCCGGTGATCAAGCAGGTCTTCGTACCCGGACGTCTTCTGAATCTGGTCGTGAAGGGATAATTTTCCTTCTTTCAGTCGTTATATGGGCAGGAGGTGATGCCCGCTGAAACGCTTTGCCGGTATTCTTGTTTCCCTGGTCCTGCTTTTCTCCCATGCCCTGGCCGGCGATGTGCTCACCCTGAGTCCTCTGGATGCCGGGTATGTGGAAATGCGGGAAAACTATCTCTGTCTCACTGCCGAGTTCGGAGAGCCCTGCGACATACAGATTGTGGTCTCCGCGCCGGACGGTCAGATGGTATATGCCCGGAATTACGGGACATGTACCTCTCCCTTTGTCTCAGAGAACATCTATCTGCGTCTTTCCGGCGCCTCAGCAGACTATCTTGTCAGCCTGCAGGCAGGGGACAGGGAAACCCAGTATCAGATCCACCGCGTGCAGCCCATGCTGTATGACAATACCGCCTGTTCCGGCGGACTCCGTCTGAGAAGCATCAGCGGCGCGGACAGCTGGCTGACCGCCACGATTCTGGATCTGAACGCGCTTCCTGTCACCGTACCCCTGTATGCCGGAAACGCATACCAGCTGGGTACCGTCACCTATTACCGTACAGGATCCGTGCTCATGGCGCAGATTGACACCCGGCCGGATGCGGAGGCCATCGTCACGTCCGGCACCATGGCCGTGGCTCTGACAGACGTGGACGCAGGTCTTCTTGGATCGAACCTGTTCCACGGTCCCGTTTCCTCCTTCAATTCCGGAGTGGATACGGGGGATGCTCCCTATGCTGCGGTGCTTCTGACGCTGTCGGTTTCCTTTAATCCGGAAACGGTGAGCACAGCGCCCATCTCCGAGCTCCCCGGACAGGGGCAGCTCTGGCAGCTGATGCAGCAGTTCACGGATTCGGAAAGCAATGGTTAAGTTTTTCCTTCGTTGGGGCTGTGAAAAAAACTTCACAGCCCTTTTGATTTCGGTGTTTTCAGGGATGCAGCGTGATACCGGCAAGAACGGAATTGATGCCGTGGGTACCTGCGTTTCCGTTTCCGTACATTTCTATCTTGAGATCGGTAACGCCGGTGATATCCACGACAATTTCGTACGGCTTTGTCATGCTTCCGATCCCGTCCTCCGCATACAGGAGATGTCCGTCCCCGTAGATCCGGAAAGAACCCTCATGCCTGGATCCCCGGTCCCGCCGGCGGACCATCACGGTGGCTGTCAGGGTCCTGTACGCTCCGCCGATATCCCAGATATCAAAGCAGTCCAGGTTATAGTTTGCAGCATCCCCGGGGGACATATACCCGCGCAGGGCAGAGGCATAACGGTTGCCCAGGGTATCCTCAATCCCGTTCAGCTCCATGGTAACTGCTCCCTCATAATATGGTTCCAGTGTCAGCAGGTCCACAGTGCCGCCAGAGAATACCCCCGCCTCTGCCCTTTCCATGCTTTCCAGAAGACAGGCAGCAGACAGGACAAGCGCCGCTACGCGCATCATGACTTTTTTCACCGGGCTGGCCATTCCGTTTTTCATTCTTCTTTCCTCCGTTTTCTGTTTCTGCCGGTTTTTGCCGGCAATATTACAGACAATCGGAATACGTCTTTGGTTCCCTCCGGAATTGACTTTTTTACGGGATTGCTATACATTTTTTCCCATCAGCTGCACTCAGGGCAGAGAATGGATATACCATGCCATACCACGCCCGGGGCAGTGACCGCGCTGTCGCGGTCCAAACCACCAGGAGGAAGACTGTGCCGTCATTCGGCTGGATGAGCAAGCAGGGGACCGCACTGGATTTTCCGCTCACCGACAACGATTTCCGTGGGCCAGATTTC
This sequence comes from uncultured Eubacteriales bacterium, assembly GCA_902775835.1. Next base: position 10,475 of record CACYNZ010000076.1, read on the forward strand.
CATGTGCCCGGCTGTTTTCCGGCCAGTTCCTCCGTCACTTTGCGAACCCGAATCCGGCGGCAGCGGGTGTCCCGTGCACAATGATGACTTCCGGGCTGCTGCCTTCCATACAGCTGCCGCGGAAAAACGGCAGGAAAAACCATGCGGTCCGCATCTTATGCAGGAATGCGGATACGGGAAAGAGTGAATACCATGACAGGTTATATGGCAGAAATGCGCAGGCTGCTCGGCCACCGCACCATTATCCAGTGCGCGGCCAGCATTCTCTGTATAGACGGGGAAGGACGTCTTCTTCTGGGCAGGCGTTCCGATAATCATTTCTGGGGATATTCCGGCGGTTCCCTGGAAATCGATGAAAAGGTCGAGGATTGTGCCCGGCGCGAACTTCTGGAGGAAATGGGGCTGACCGCCGGAGACCTGGAACTGTTCTGCATCAGCTCAGGTCCGGAAACCCATTACATATACCCGAACGGGGATGAAGTCTCCAATATTGAGATCATCTATCTCTGCCGCAGTTTTCAGGGAACACCCTCGTGTGCGGACGGAGAAATGGAAGAGCTTCGTTTCTTCCGGCCGGAAGAAGTCTCGCTTGACATGATTTCACCGCCCATCCGGCCAGTGGTGGCAAAATATCTGGGCATTGGCTGAAACAGTCTCATGATCCGTTCAAAACCGCATCTGCGGTTTTTTTTACACATGGAAACTTTTTCTGAAAACCGCCGTCTATACATTTGCAGACAGCAGAGCAGACCCGCCCTGAAAAAACGTCAGAAGGAGCATCCAGTATGAATAGATTCAGCCGCAGTCCATCCGCCTATACATGGAGCCGTGACATCATCATGGACTATCTTCAAAGCATCATCATGACCCACGCCCTGATCGAAGGATTGAACACACAGCTCGGCATTCTGAATCAGAAAAAGTGCTCGCTGGGGAAACCTTCAGAACCTGTCTGTCCGGCTTCAGCTTCCGTGACAGCACGCTGGGCAAAAAACGGAGCCATACTGTGCTTCCTTCCCGGCCTGCTGTCCGCCTGTGCCTCGCAAACCGGCCCCGACAGCACTTTTCAAAGCTGGCTCACAGAAATCATTGCATATATTGTCATTGGCGTTATCGTCGGCGGTTTTTTCGGATCCATTAAATCAGACATGATCAAAAACCGCATAAACCGGAAATACCAGAACCAGTGCCGTGTCTACCAGCAGGACCTGTCCGTCTCGCTTCAGGCGCAGTCCCTGCTTGACCAGCATATCCTTGACATAACACAGCGTCTTGAACAGGCAAGGCAAACCCTGAATACGCTCCTGAGCGCGGATATCATTTATCCTTCCTACCGTGAACCCTGGCATATCTACATCATCTGGGAGCATATGGACCGCCGCCCCGACCTGAGCTATCTGCAGGCTGAAGATCTGAGCATGGAAGACCGCCGCGTGCATCAAATCATTTCCGCCCTTGAAGCCATACGCCAGTCCATTGGTCAGCTGGCCGCCTACATGGAACCACTGCGGCTTGCCGTCTATCAGGTTTCGGATGAGGTCAATCGCATGAATCAGTCGTTATCCGGCCAGATTTCCGATCTGAACAGGACCTTTCAGCACATGAATATTCCCGCAGCCAGCTCTGATCCCAATGCTGTCCTTCAGGAAATGAACCGCACGCTTTCTTCCATTCAGTACAACCAGTACCAGGCTCTGGTAAACGAGGATCTGCGCCGCTACGGTCTGATCCGCTGATCCCGAAGAAAAAAACGGCTGTCCCGCCAGCGCGGGGCAGCCGATTTCTTTTCTCTGATTGTTTTCTGATATCTTACATGTGCACGACGATTCTGGAACCGTCCTTCAGCACTGCATCCGGGATTACGCCGCCGACTTCATGTCCATCCACCACCACGGTGCCTTCACAGGCCTGATGATGCGCGGAATTGTCCACTTCAATAAACAGCCGCTTTCCGCGGAACACCTTTTCCATGCGCATTCCATCCCACGTGGACGGAATGGCAGGGGAGATCCGCAGTCCTTCCGGCGTGGGACGCAGGCCCAGAATGCCTTCCACGCAGCCCACCATGACGGTGGAAGCAGTACCGGTGAGCCAGTGCACATGCGCACGGCCGGGCTGAGGGCTCTCGTGGCCTTCAATGAACTGGGAGTGCACATAGGGCTCCACTTCACGGATTTCCGCCCGGTCATTATAGGCAGCAGGGCAGCTTTCACGGAAATAGGTAAACGCCCGGTCGCCGTGTCCGGCCAGGGACTCGGCCAGAATGATCCAGCCCTGGGCCTGGCAGAAAATGCCGCCGTTTTCCTTGGTGGTGGGGTTGAACAGGATCATGGCTGCGCCGGGGAAGGCATGCTTGCGGTAGCA
>CACYNZ010000077.1 GCA_902775835.1 uncultured Eubacteriales bacterium
ACTGGAAAAAACTGTGGTTCCGGCCGCCGGCCATACGCTGACGAAGACTGAAGCAGTTCCGGCCACATGTACGGAACAAGGGCACAGCGAATACTGGACCTGCGGCACCTGCGGGAAACTGTTCAGCGATGAGAAGGGCGAAACTGAAACCACACTGGAAAAAACTGTGGTTCCCGCCGCCGGTCATAAGCTGACGAAAACCGAAGCGGTTCCGGCTACTTGTACGGAAAAGGGAAATACTGCGTATTGGACCTGCGAAACCTGCGGGAAACTGTTCAGCGACGAACAGGGCAAAACTGAAACTACCCTGGAAAACACTGTGGTTTCAGCACTGGGCCATGCCTACGGTGAATGGACCGAGGTGAAGCCCGCCACGGAAGAAGAAGAGGGCTCGGAGCAGCGCATATGTTCGCACGATAATACTCATGTGGAAACCCGTGCGATTCCGAAGCTTAACCATGTCCATGTGCTGAACAAAACAGAAGCCTCGGCGGCAACATGCGCAGCTTCCGGCAATATTGAGTACTGGACATGTTCAGGGTGCGGGAGGCTGTTCAGGGACGCTGAGGGCACAGAAGAGATTAACAAAGAAGATACGGTGACAGCACCGGTAAGCCATAAGCTGAACAAAACGGAAGCGGCTGCAGCAACGTGCACGGATGCCGGTCATATTGAGTACTGGACGTGTTCCGAATGCAGCAAAATGTTCAGTGACGCGGAGGGTACAAAAGAGATTACTGCGGATGCTGCAGTGATTGCGGCACTTGGCCATAACCTTCAGAAAACAGAAGCGGCTGCGGCGACCTGTACGGAACCAGGGCATACTGCCTACTGGACCTGCACTGTCTGCAAGAAACTGTTCAGTGATGAAGCAGGAACCAAGGAAATCAACCAGGCGGACACGGTTGTCGCGGCTGCGGGTCATAACCTGACGAAGGTCGCAGCGGCAGATCCGTCCTGCGAGAAAACCGGCAACATCGAATACTGGAAGTGCGAAACCTGCAAGAAGCTGTTTGGTGACGCGGAGGGCAGCAAGGAAATCGCAGAGAAAGACACAGTTACCGCTGCTCTTGGTCACAAGCTGCAGAAAGTAAACGCGATGCCGGCTGACTGTGAGCATGCGGGTAATACTGAACACTGGAAATGCACAGCATGCGGCGATCTGTTTGCTGACGGAAACGGAACAACAAAGATTACCCAGGCGGATACGGACGTGGAAGCGCTCGGCCACAAGCTGCAGAAAACTGAAGCGGTGGCGGCAACCTGTACAGAACCCGGAAATACTGCCTACTGGGCCTGCACTGTGTGCAAGAAACTGTTCAGTGATGAAGCAGGCACCAGGGAAATCAACCAGGCGGATACGGTTATTGCAGCTGCCGGTCATAACCTGACGAAAGTCGCGGCGGCAGATCCGTCCTGCGAGAAAGCTGGCAACATTGAATACTGGAAGTGCGAAACCTGCAAGAAGCTGTTTGGTGACGCTGAGGGCAGCAAGGAGATCACAGAAGAGTCCACAGTACTTGCCGCTCTTGGCCATAAGCTGCAGAAAGTCAGTGCCGTCCCGGCTGACTGTGAGCATGCGGGCATTGTCGAGCACTGGAAATGCACAGTCTGCGGCGATCTGTTTGCAGACGAAGCCGGAACAACAAAGATTACCCAGGCAGATACGGTGGCGGCAGCGCTCGGCCACAAGCTTCAGAAAACAGAAGCGGTGGCGGTAACCTGTACAGAACCCGGAAATACTGCCTACTGGACCTGCACTGTGTGCAAGAAACTGTTCAGCGACGAAGCAGGTACTAAGGAAATCACCCTGGCAGATACGGTTGTTGCGGCTGCGGGTCATAATCTGACGAAGGTTGCAGCGGCAGACCCGTCCTGCGAAAAAACCGGAAACATTGAATACTGGAAGTGCGAAACCTGTAAGAAGCTGTATGGTGACGCGGAGGGCAGCAAGGAGATCACAGAAGAGTCCACAGTACTTGCCGCTCTTGGCCATAAGCTGCAGAAAGTCAATGCGGTTCCGGCCGACTGTGAGCATGCGGGCAATATCGAACACTGGAAATGCACGGTCTGCGGCGATCTGTTTACAGACGAAGCCGGAAACAAGAAGATCTCCCAGGCGGACACGGTGGTGGCAGCACTTGGCCACAAGCTTCAGAAAACAGAAGCAGTGGCGGCAACCTGTACAGAACCCGGAAATAATGCCTACTGGACCTGCACTGTGTGCAAGAAACTGTTCAGCGACGAAGCAGGTACTAAGGAAATTACCCGGAACGATACGGTTATCGGCGCGTTTGGCCATGAATATGGTCCGTGGAAGGCCACCGAAGCTGCCACAAAAGACAAGGAAGGCGTTGAACAGCGCGTATGTTCGCACGACAGCAGCCATGTGGAAATCCGAGCGATTCCGAAGCTTGATCATGACCATGTCATGGAAAAAACAGAGGCTGCAGAGGCAACCTGCACGGATGATGGCAACATTGAGTACTGGACCTGTTCCGTGTGCGGAAAGATCTATACCGACGAGATCGGCCTGCAGGAGGTCACTGCGGAAGAAACGACTGTGAAAGCCCGGGGCCATGCCTATGGCGAATGGAAAGTGACCAGGGCTGCGGCGTGCGAGGAAGCCGGCGAAGAAACACGGACCTGTGCAAACGACGAAGCTCACACGGAACCCCGGGAAATCGCGGCGCTTGGACATCTGCTTGAAAAAGTGGAGGCAAAGGACGCGACGGAAGAAGCTGAGGGCAATACAGCCTACTGGAAGTGCAGCCGCTGCGGAAAACTGTATGCCGATGAAGCGGGCAGCAAGGAAATCAGTCTGGAGGATACGGTCATCCAGAAACTTGAGCCGAAAGTTGAGGACGAGCCAGCGGGAGAGGAGAATAAGCCTGCGGATACAGAGCCTTCCGGAACCCCGGCTGCGGATGCTGAACCGTCTTCTCCCAAACCGTCGGAAGGTGAGCCCCCTGCAACGAAACCGGACGTGCGGCCGGTGAACCCGCCTGCCATTGAGATCATACCGGATGAAGCAGGGGATAGCACACAGGCACCGACGGACAATGAGAAGCCGGTTGTTACTCAGGTAAAGCCGGTCGTTACCCAGGTAAAGGAGCCTGCCGTGTTCACGCTGCTGGACATTGTGAATCAGGTGTCAGATGAGCTTGCGGCAAAAACGGACATCCGTGTCTGGGTGGATGGCATTGAAGCAGCGCTGACGCCGGAGGAATACGCGAATGTTTCCAAAATGCCGGTGCGTGAACAGCTTCTCATCTGGCTGGCTGTTCTGGGATTTGAAGCAGATCTCCAGAAGGAGCTCGACGGGATCAGCAGTGAAGCCAGAAAGATGCTGAGCGCCATACTCGAGCGGCTGGCAACGGTTCCTGCCGAGAAAAAAATGGCATGGCTTATCCCGGGCAGAACAGAAGCAAATCAGGCATTTGTCCGCATCTGTATCCAGGAAGCGGACAAGACGCGGTATGAAGACTATCTCTTCACGTATACTGACGGAAAATGGGTTATTGAAAAATAAGCATTTCTGTCAGGCTGCATAAGCTCAGGGCTGTCTCTAGTAATAGGGGCAGTCCTTTTCTGAATCCGCATTCATGGGATGGACGAATGATCCTGATCTTGGAAAACGGATGAGCGCGCAAAAAGGCGCCTGCCGGATACGGAGTCCGGCAGGCGCCTTCACGTTACAGCTGATTATCCTTCAATCAGGATCTGTTTCTTTTCAGGAACCTTTCTTGCTTCTTTCTTCGGGATGGTGAGGGTCAGCACACCATTTTCATACTTGGCCTTGATATCCTCTTCCGTGATGCTGTCACCCACATAGAAGCTGCGCTGCATGGTGCCGACATAGCGCTCCTGCCGCAGCATCTTGCCCTTGTCTTCCTTGGACAGGCTCTTTTCCGTCGAGATGGTCAGGTAGCCGTTATTCAGGTCCACCTTGATATCGTCCTTGCTGAAACCGGGCAGATCCACGCTGATTTCATAGTTCTCATCGAGTTCTTTGACATCGGTTTTCATCATGTGGGCCGCGTTCTTGCCATAGAGAACGTGCTCGGGACGTGCCATACCGCGGAAGAAATCACGGTCAAAATCATCAAAAACATCCATCAGATTCTCGCCGAACAGACTGGGAAGATATGTACTCATAATGCAAACCTCCAATACACATTTGGCCTTGTACGCTGGGGTGCGCCAGTGCTGCAGGGTCGCATTTCTGCCGTCCTCTCCGGGACTCTCCTGAGTCCCTTCCCTTGACGGTGACTGTAGTATAGTTCAAAGATCAAAGAAAGTCAAATATGGATTTCGATGGTTTTGATTGGATTACAGGACAATCGAAGAACAAATCGCATTTATGAAAGAAAATCACAACTTTTCTTCAAATTTCTCCTGATTTCGACGAAATCCAGCTTATGTGGGAATGTGTCCGAAGCCGATTGTGACGGCAGAAGAACTGGCTGCGGGAAATATGGAGACAAAATAATGCGTCTTTGTGCCATTTTCTAATGGACCTGTGCATGATACAATAAATACACATGGCACTGGACGCAGTCATGCGTGCCGGAGATGTTCCTGCACGGGATGCGGGACAGGAAAACCTATGAAAGAGAATCAATGAAGCACACCCGAAAGGAAGGGAATGTGATGAGAGATCAGGAAACAGGAGGAGTTCCATATTTCGCTGCCGAGCAAATCGCGGAAGGTACCTGGATGATCCGCAGTGCCTTTACGGCGGACACACCGTCCCTCTGTTATCTGCTGGAAGGCAGGGATTACGCACTCCTGATCGATACCATGATGGGCTGGGGCAACCTGAAGGCCTTCTGCGAAACCCTGACGGACCTGCCTGTCCGGCTGGTAAATACGCATGTACACCCGGATCATACGGGCGGAAATTTCCATTTTGACCTGTGTTACATGCATTACCGGGATATTCCGTATTTTCAGCAGTCCCTTGGATACGGCAGACAGGAAGTGTTCGAGCAGGCAAGAGCGGAAGCACTGCCTGAATACCGGGAGCGTATGGTGATGGATGACAATTTCCGGGATGCACTGCCGATGCGCGTCTTTCCCCTGTGCGATGGGGATGTGTTCGATCTTGGCGGGCGGATTATCCGGGTATTGGAATGTCCGGGGCATACGCCTGGATCGATTGTGCTCCTGGATCCTGCGGTCCGCTTTGCCTATACCGGGGATGCCTGCAATGGAAACACGCTGCTGGAGTTTGCAAATTCCATGCCTGTTTCCGTATATATGCAGAGTCTTCTGCAGCTGCGGACGCACCTGGGAGAGTTTGACAGGATGTACGGCGGGCACGAGATCTTTGGCGCAGACCTTGTGGATGAAGCTATAGAGACCGTGGCCAGAGTGCTGGCGGGCACGGATGACAGGGTGGAAACAGAGGGCATGTTCGGACAACCCGTGCGGTACGCTGCGCGGCGGGTGGAAAATGGGTATGCAAGAGTGGACGGCAAGCACTTCAATATGAGCTATGTGCCGGAGCGGGTCTGGGGAAGCTTCCCGGAGAAACAGCGGATTACGCTGGACCTTCCGCCCATGGCATGAATGATGAGGACAAAGGTGAAGGAGGGGTTTTATGCTGGAAATACCAGCGGCATTCAGGGAAACATGTGAGAATCCGGGCAAGGTGACCCGGCTGGACTACGGAAGAAAGTTTGTGTTGCTCTATACACCAGTTCGGCCGGCAAAGCGGATTCTGTACCTGATCCATGGCGGCGGCGGAGACCAGTATGCGTTTTTCCGCCCGGAGTTCCTGAACATGGTAGATCACATGATGGAAGCGGGCGTGATGGAGCCCATGTATATGGTTTCTCCCTGCTTCTATGATCCGGATGAGACGGACAAGACACCGGGATCCTCGGGAAAAGCAGTGGCCAAATTCTGTGCTGAGCTCCGGAAGGACATCCTGCCTCTGGCGGAAGCGCATGCAGGGCAGGCCTTTGCCCGGGAAGACCGGATCATCGGCGGGTTTTCCATGGGCGGCGTGACCACCTGGTATGCCATGCTCCAGGCACTGGACCTGTTTTACTGGTTCGTGCCCATGAGCGGGGACTGCTGGGCACTCGGCGAAAAGGGCGGGGGAACTTATCCGCAGGAGACAGCGCAGGCGCTGGCAGATGCTGTGAAAAAGCAGGGCAGTCCGGACTTCCGGATTCACGCTGTCACAGGCTCCAAGGATATCGCGTATCCGAATCTGGACCCGCAGATCAAGGCCATGCAGCAGATGACGGAAGTCTTCGGAAAGCGCCTGGAATATGACGTGCTGGAAAATGGCGTGCACGATTACGAAACCATTTTCCGTTATCTCTACCATGTGCTTCCGGAAGTGTCCGGAAAGCCTGGCGCGGCGGAATGATTCAGACAGGAGGCGGCAGCATGATCAGACAGGCAGCATTTGAAAGACCGGGCACATTTCTGAAAGGCGGCATGCACTGCCATACCACAAGATCGGACGGTCTGGGGGATCCGGCTGATGTCATCCGCATGCATTATGAGCATGGCTATGCGTTTCTGGCACTGACCGATCACAACCGGTTCAACCGGATCAATTATGCGGATGTGCCCATGACGATCCTGTCCGGGATTGAGCGGAACATGGAGCTTCCGGGCTGGACAAGGGACCGGCCCCACTGCGTGCATATTGTCGGGGTTGGGGACCCTGCTTCGACAGAGGGCCCGGCGCACGATGAAAAGATTCCCGAGTACGGGCGGTATAAAGATCTGGCTGCGGCACAGGGCATGATCGACCAGATGCATGCGTGGGGGCTGAAAACCTTCTACTGCCATCCGGAGTGGTCAGGTACCCGGTATGAGGAGTACCGGGTGCTTCAGGGCCTGTTCGGCATGGAAGTGTGGAATTCCGGCTGTGCCATCGAGAATGATCAGGATACGGACAACGGCCACTACTGGGATGAGGCGCTTGATACGGGAAGAAGAATGTGGGGCGTTGCCGTGGATGACGGGCATCAGATGGCGCATCACTGCCAGGGATGGGTCATGGTGAAGGCGGAGAACAATGCGCCGGCCATTCTTCAGGCGCTGGAGGACGGTGCGTTCTATGCCTCCTGCGGTCCGGTGATCCATGACTTCTATGTGGAAAACAACCGGGCCTATCTGGACTGCAGTGATGCGGTGAGCATCAGTTTCCGCACACTGCGCAGTCCGCTGCTCAAAACAGTGGGCGAGCATGTGACGCATGCGGAAACCGGCATGCACCCGGGCACGCATTATGTGCGCGCGGTGGTTACGGACGCGCAGGGGCGCAGAGCATGGACCAATCCCATTTTCATGCGGTAAGTTCAGCCCTGGGAAAAACCATGGATACGGACAGACAGAAATACAGCGGTCCGGCAGATTGCCGGGCCGCTGTTTGAATCTGAACGCAGTTATTTCAGGAATGAAGCATCAGAGAACCTGCTCTGCCTGGGCGGCGGCGTCGATGTTTTCCACCACCGGGACATCCGGGTAATCCGTGGTCACGGGCATGGGCAGGGACTGCATGTATTCATGCATGGCCTCGGCCACGCGCTTGCCGTTGGCAACGGCCTCCACAACCGTCCGGGCTCCGCTTGTTGCATCGCCTGCGGCGAATACGCCGGCCCGGCTGGTGTGGCCGTCGGCGTCCACGGTCAGAAGTCCCTTGTTGGTCAGGTCAATGCCCTTGGTGCTGGTGACCAGATTGCTCTCGGCGCCCTGGCTGATGGCAATGATGACACCGGTGCAGGGGTACAGTTTTTCTGTGCCCGGGATCGGACTGACCCGCCCGTTTTCATCCACCTGGCTGTCCGCCAGGATAACGCCGTCTTCCCGGATTTCCCGGGTGCATTTGTTCATGATGAAATCCACGCCTTCCAGACGGGCGTAGCTGCTCTCATACTGACTGGCGGTAAGCGTGTCGGTGAGATTGACGCAGGTGACAAAGCGGGCGCCTTTGCGCACGGCGGTTCTGGCGCAGTCCATGGCGCTGTTGCCTGTGCCGATGATCATGATGCGCTCTCCAAGGCGAAAGGCGTCCGGACTGGCGAGATAATTGATGGCATAGGTGACGTGGCCGAGGCTTTCCCCGCGGATATTGAGCTTGTTGGGCTTCCACAGTCCCGCGCCCACGAACACGCTCTGATAGCCGTCCCGGAAAAGATCGTCAATGGTGATGGCACTTCCGATATAGGTGTTGGGCCGGAACTGGATGCCCTTGAGCTCCAGATGCCGGTAGGCCATGTCATCCAGCACGGAATCCGGAAGCCGGAAGTCCGGGATGCCGTAGCGCAGAACGCCGCCGATCTTGTCCCGGCTGTCATAGATGGTGACCTTATAGCCGTAGCGCGCGAGAATGATGGCAATGGTGAGGCCGGCAGGGCCTGCGCCGATGACAGCGGCCTTGCGGCCATTGGGCTTTGCGGGACCCTGCACCATCTGATTGGCATAGGTGGAGGAGATGTAGCTCTCGATAATGGAAAAATGTACGGGTGCTTCCTTGATGCCGCGCACACAGTGGCCTTCGCACTGCTTTTCATGATTGCAGACCAGGGAGCAGACCGTGGTCAGCGGATTGTTTTCAAACAGCATCCAGCCCGCTTCGTTGAGTTTTCCGGCCTTGAGCAGACGTATGACTTCCGGGATGTTGGTATGAATGGGACAGCCTTCCTGACATCTGGGTTTCTTGCAGCCGAGACAGCGGTTGGCTTCTTCCATTACGTGAAGTGCCATGGTTATATCCTCCCTTGTTTTCTGTGGGATTGGGGAGACCGGAAACCGTGGAAATTCAGTTTTCTTCCTTGTTGATGTTCATGTGCATGATGTTGCGGTACTTGGAGCCGATGGTGCGCTCCAGCGTGAAGGGCTCACCGGGCAGGTCCGGATACTCGGACAGCAGGGCGGTAATGGTGGCAAGCTCTTCATCTGTCAGCTCAAAGGTGAACAGCTGCGCATTGGATTCCACATGACGGCTGTTGCGCACGCCGATAATGGCGGCACCGACGCCGCTCTGGCTGAGGATATACCGGGTGGCCACGTTGGAGATGCTGACATGATGCGCATCCGCGATATCCCGCAAAAGGAGCAGAAGACGCTGATAGCCTTCAATGCCCAGTGTGTCTTCGATGACCTGCATGTACTTGACCTGGGAGCGGGTTTCCGGCGTGAAGTCTGTGCGACCGATGTAGCGCTCGGCCAGGAAGCCGCCGGAGAGCGTGCCGTAGCACAGCTGGCTGATGCCGTGGGCACGGCAGTAAGGGAGCATTTCCTTTTCCGTGCGCCGGTCGAAGACGGAGTACTGGGACTGGATGGAGACCACGGGAATCCCGGCATCCACCAGTTCCTTCAGGTGTGGGGTGTCGAAGTTGGTGACGCCGATATGCCGGATCTTGCCTTTTTCCTGAAGCTTCACCAGGTAGCCGGCTACATCCAGACAGCCGGGCGCGTCGTAATCCCACCAGTGGAACTGGACAAGATCCAGCGTTTCACGATTCAGGCGCTTGAGGCTCCGGTCAATGATGCCCTCGGTATAGGCAAAGTCCACGTCGCGCAGGAGATTGATGTCGGGCACATACTTGGTATGGATCTGAATGTCTTCGGGTCCGACAGCGCCTTTCCCTTCCTTCAGTTCCGTGACAAACCGGCCGATGAAGTCCTCGGCCCCGGTATAGATGTCGGCGCAGTCAAACGTGGTAAAGCCGCGCTCCACCAGCATGTGGAAGGCGCGCATGACATCCTGCATGTCCAGTGCGCCGTTCAGGCTGTGCCCGAGGGACAGCTGCCAGCAGCCGTTGATGGCACGGTTGATAAAATAACCTGGCGCGAGTTCATAGGCCTGAGCCTGTTTCATACAGATCATCCTTTCTGTCGGAAACTTCTTCGGTGGTGCACTGATTGTGGCTGAATACATGCGGCTTTGTGCGTGTGATCCGGAACCGGGCTCCGCAGTTGGGATCCGGGCAGGCGATCAGGCTGTCGGACAGTATCCAGTCATTCTGCTGAAGCGGTCTCTGCTTGGCCGGCAGAAGCGGGAGAAGTGCGCTGAGCGCATACATGGAAAAGGAATGCGTCTGGGGGAAGATGAGGTTTTCGCCCTCCACAAGAAAATAATCCCCGGCCCTGTGGCTGCAGACCATAGGCCTGTCCGTGGCGACAACTTCCACGCGGAGATCGTACAGGGTGAATTCATCCTGGCTCATGTGCGTCATCTCTCTTTCAACTGAAGTCTAAACGTGAAGCATCCAATTGTCAACGAAAAACAGGGGCCTGGGTGACGCTCTTCAGGGCCGGGGCAGAGCATGCCGGTAAGGGAACAACAGGGAATGGTGCCGGATCCGGACCTTCGGGGCGATGCCTTCGGTTCAAAGAAAAACAGAAAAAAGCCAGAATCCGGGGTCCCGGAAAAGTATATTATAGTATAATAAACGCGCCAATATGTATAAATGCACAGGAAAGGAAACCATGACGATGTGGACTGTGAAAGAACAATATGCCCTGCACGATGAGATTCTGAAAGAACGCATCCACTGCCTGATGCCGCAGCTGATGAAGGAATGCGGTGTCGAAATGTGGGTGGTGATTTCCCGGGAATATAATGAGGATCCCGTGTTTCCGACGCTGGTGCCTTCCCTGGTAAAGAACGCAAGCCGTACCACCTGTCTGGTCTTCTGCCTGGACGGGGAGGGCAACTATGAGGCACTCAATGTTTCCCGGCCCAATCCGCGCTTCGACGGGTTCTATACCCAGGCCATGAACCGCCGGGATGATGTGTTTGAGGCACTGAATCATCTGATCGCGCGGAAAAAGCCGTCCAGGGTGCATGTGGATATTTCCAATGAGTGCGCCATCGCGGACGGTCTGAGCAAGAATCTGTATGATCACCTGCAGATGGCGCTGAACGGAAGCGTACCGCTGGTCAGCGCGGAGGAGATTGTCATCCGCTGGATTGAGACGCGGACCAGGCGGGAACTGGAAATCTATCCCGAGATCTACCGCATGATGATGGATATTGTGGATGATGTGTTCAGCGGAAGCTTCATTCATCCCGGCGTGACCACCACCACGGATGTGGAGTGGGGGATCATGCAGCGGGTCAATGATCTGGGCCTGCCATTCTGGTTTGCGCCGGATGTGGACCTCCAGCGCAAAGGCAGCGCGGATTCGCGGATGAGCGGTGTGGTGATTGAGGAAGGCGATATTGTGCACTGCGACGTGGGCCTGATCTGTCTGGGCCTGCACACGGATACGCAGCGCAATGTGTATATCGGACGCAAGGGAGAAACGGAGATCCCGGAAGGCATCCGCGCAGCGTTCCGCACCGGAAACCGGTTCCAGGACATCGTGCGCGGCCAGTATAAGGCGGGCCGCACCGGAAATGAAATCTTCGCATCCTCACTGGAGATGGCGCGCAGCGAAGGCGTTCAGGCCATGAGCTACTGTCATCCCATCGGCACATTCGGCCACAGCGCAGGCCCCTGTGTAGGCATGTATGACAATCAGGGCTTTGTGCCGGGGCATGGGGAACTGGTGATGCATGACGATACCTGCTATGCCCTGGAGCTGAACATTGCGCAGAAGGTTCCGGAATGGGATGATCAGCTGGTTTACATGTATCTGGAGGAAACCGTTGCATTTACGGGCGGGGAAACCTGCTTCATGGACGACAAGCGGGAAATCATCCGCTTTGTTCCGGCGCAGTGACCGGGGAGGAGAGGCATCATGATTGACGAGAGAGTAAAGAAGCTGGCTGCGAACCTGATCCGGCATTCCCTGAAAGTGAAAAGCGGCGAAAAGGTGCTCATTGAAACACGCGGCATTGATGCTGCCTTTGTATCGGAACTGATCCGGGAGACCTACGCGGCGGGCGGCCTGCCCTTTGTGAACCTGAAGCTTCCGGAGATTGACCGGGAAATCCAGAAGGGCTGCAGTGAAGAACAGCTGCGTCTTATGTACAAGTGGGAAGAAGAGCGCATGCTGGCCATGGACTGCTATATCGGGATCCGGCTGCCCGTGAACAGCTTTGAGGAAAGCGGCGTGGCCTTTGAGAAAACGGAACTCTACAACAGCCTGTATGACCGCAAGCTTCTGATGGAAGTGCGCGTGCCCACGACCCGCTGGGTGGTGCTGCGTTATCCCACGCCGGCCATGGCCCAGGCAGCCGGTATGAATACCCAGGACTTTGAGGACTTCTATTTCGGAGCCTGCTGTCTGGACTATGACCGGATGAGCGAGGCCATGAATCCGCTCAAGGAGCTCATGGACCGCACGGACCGGGTGCATATCACGGCACCGGGCACAGACCTGAGCTTCTCCATCCGCGGCATCGGCGGCGTCAAGTGCGACGGGGACGCGAACATTCCCGACGGCGAAGTGTATTCCGCTCCGGTCCGGGATTCCGTGGAAGGATATATCACCTATAACACGCCCTCCATGGTGGACGGCTTCTGCTTTGAAAACATCCGCCTGGAGTTTG
>CACYNZ010000078.1 GCA_902775835.1 uncultured Eubacteriales bacterium
TCGGGGCAGCCGGTGCTTTCGGCGGGTATACGTACCGCAAGCAGGCGACCGAGACCAAGATCGGGAGAACCGAGGATTACGCGAAACACCTGTACGATGACGCTGTCCGCAAGGCAGATGAGTACAAAAAGGAAAAGATACTGGAAGCCAAGGAAGAAATTCTTCGCGCAAAAGCGGAAAACGACCGTGAAAAAGCCGAGAACGAGCGTGAAATGCGTGAACGCCGTGCGGAAGTGCAGCGGAGCGAAAACCGTATTCTTCAGCGTGAAGAAACTCTGGATAAAAAGAGCGATAACCTGGATGCCCGCGAACAGGGACTGAACAGGCGCCAGGAAGAAATTGTCAAAATGCAGGAAGCCGCTGAAGCTCTGACCGCCAAGCAGGAAGAAGAGCTGGAGCGCATTGCAGGACTTTCCCAGGAAGAAGCCAAGCAGATCATTGTGGACCGCGTCCAGAAAGAAGCGTTCCATGATGCCGCTGCCACCGTTCGCGAGATCGAAGCCAAAGCCAAGGAAGAGGGCGAAAAGAAAGCCCGGGACATTATTGCCCTGGCCATTCAGCGCTGCGCTTCGGACCATGTGGCTGAGAGCACGGTGACAGTGATTCCGCTGCCCAATGATGACATGAAGGGCCGGATCATCGGCCGTGAGGGCCGCAATATCCGTGCCCTGGAAACCGCCACCGGTGTGGACTTCATTATTGATGACACCCCTGAGGCCGTGATTGTATCCGCTTTCGACCCTGTGCGCCGTGAGGTGGCACATCTGGCCGTGGAGCATCTGATTATGGACGGGCGCATCCATCCTGCCCGCATTGAGGAAATGGTGGAAAAAGCCCGCCGCGAGGTGGATGCCCAGATCCGTGAAGCCGGCGAGAGCGCGGTCTTTGAGACCCGCCAGCATGGCATCCATCACGAACTGGTGAAGATTCTGGGCCGGCTCAAGTACAGGACCAGCTATGGTCAGAACGTACTGAAGCATTCCATTGAGGTCAGCCATCTGGCGGGACTCATGGCTGCGGAGATCGGCGCGGATGTGCAGCTTGCCAAGCGCGCAGGCCTTCTCCATGATATCGGCAAGGCCGTGGACCACGAGAGCGAAGGCACGCATGTGACCCTCGGCGCGGAACTGGCCCGGAAGTATCATGAGAGTCCGGAAGTCATTCACTGCATTATGGCACACCACAATGATGTGGAACCCCAGACGGTGGAAGCTGTGCTGGTGCAGGCGGCGGACGCCATTTCCGCAGCCCGGCCCGGTGCGCGCCGTGAGAGCCTGGAGAACTACATCAAGCGTCTGGAAAAGCTGGAAGCCATTGCCACCAGCTTCGACGGCGTGGAGAAGTGCTACGCGATCCAGTCCGGCCGCGAGGTCAGGATTATGGTCAAGCCGGATGACGTCTCTGATGACGGCATGAAGGTGCTGGCACGCGAGGTTGCCAAGAAGATTGAGAAGGAAATGGAATATCCGGGTCAGATCCGGGTCAATGTGATCCGCGAGACGAGGGCCACGGACTACGCCAAATAAAGCACGGCAGGACGGCTTCATGGAGCTGTCCTGCTTTTTCATGCGGTTTTTATGCAAGAACCGGCGGCCCAGCCGGCTGCGGCCGGCGGTCAGCGGGACAGGCGCCAATTTGTGCGGCTGCCCGGGGAGTGCTCAAGGCGGTCTCCGGACGGCCCTTTTTTTCGCCCCGAGAGCCGGAAAATTTAGTGTGCACAACAGATTCTGCTTGCGTGGGATGAAAAACTATGTTATACTGCCCGCGTTGACCCGGAGGGTGTCTTTTCTGTGCGCTTTCCGGACCCGGCCGTCCGAGGCGGCATGTGTAATGAAAGAAGGGCTTAACGGTTAAAAGAGTGGGCATGGCCTTGAAATGGGCACAGGCGGAAATTCCCTGCGGGGGATTGCTGTACCCATTTGAAGTATAAGGCCGTGGCATGCCACTCTTTTGTTTTGCAAAAGGAAAGGAGACTGCGGGAGCATGGCCAAGGCGGAACTGACCGCGGTGGTCCGGCCGAAATGCCAGAAGATAGCCGATCAGCTCGGGTTTGAACTGGTGGATGTCTGTCTGGACCGTGAGAACACGGGGAAATATCTGAGGATCTACATTGACCGGCCGGAAGGTATGGATCTGGACGGGTGCGAACGGTATCACAGAGCCGTGCAGCCGCTTCTGGAAGCCTATGATTATGATTTTCTGGAAGTCTCCTCTCCCGGTGTGGACCGGCCTCTGAAGACAGAAAGGGACTTTGAGAAGGCGCTCGGAAGCGAAGTGGAAGTGCGCTTTTTCGGGTCCGTGGACGGGCGCAAGGAAGTAACGGGTGTGCTGGCGGATTTTGATGAGAAGGTCATCCGTCTGGAAGTGCCCGGCGGAAACCTGGAGATTGAGCGCAGGCAGTGCGCGACCATCCGGGTGGCCGTGGATATGAGCGGTGTGGAAGAAGTAGACCTGTCAGATACGTCAGATCTGAAGGAAGGAGAAACGCTGGAATGAAGTCAAGAAAAGCTCAGGAAACAACAAAAGCCAGGCCGGAAGTCATTGAAGCCATTGAGATGCTGGCCAAGGAAAAGGATATCAGCGAGGAAATGCTCTACTCCTCCATTGAGGAAGCGGTGAAGACAGCCTACAAGAAGAATCTTCCGAAAAACTCGGTGGAGCCGACGAACCTGGTGGCACACCTGAGCCGGGAAGACGGCAGCATCAAGGTCTATACCCGGATGATTGTCGTTGAGGAAGTGGAGAATCCTGCTGTTCAGATCACCCTGCAGGAAGCACGCATGATCCGCCCGGACGCGGAGCTGAACGACATTGTCGAGAAGGATGTAACGCCCAAGGGCTTCCTGAGAGTGGCAGCCATGAGCGCGAAGCAGGTGCTGACCCAGCGCATCCGTGATGCCGAGCGCGGCAAGATCTATGACGAATATGTGGAAAAGACCGATGAGATTCTCACGGCTGTGGTTCAGCGTTTTGAGCCCAGAGGCGCCATTGTGGAGCTGGGAAGAACGCTGGGCATCCTGGAAAACAGCGAAATGATTCCCGGAGAGCAGCTCCAGGAAGGCGACCATGTGAAGGTGTATGTGCTGGAAGTCCAGCGCAACCAGACCAGCGGCATGCATTCGCCCCAGGTCCGGGTTTCCAGAATCCATCCCAACCTGGTCAAGCGCCTGTTTGAGATGGAAGTGCCGGAAATCGCAGGCGGCATTGTGACGATCAAGTCCCTGGCCCGCGAGGCGGGCAGCCGCTCCAAGATGGCTGTATACTCCAGCGAGCCCATGATCGATCCTGTGGGTTCCTGCGTGGGCCAGGCCGGCGCGCGCGTGGACCGCGTGGTCAGCGAGCTTCGGGGCGAAAAGATCGATATCATCAAGTGGAGCGAGGATCCCGCGGAGTTTATCGCCAATGCGCTGAACCCCGCACACGTCATGAGCGTGTATACCGCGGAGGAAGGCAAGATGTGCCGCGTCGTGGTTCCGGACAAGCAGCTGTCCCTGGCCATCGGCAAGGAAGGACAGAACGCGCGTCTGGCAGCCAAGCTCACCGGATGGAAGATCGACATCAAGTCCCAGAGTCAGGCTGCGGCCATGACGGACATGGTGGACGAAACGGGCAATCCGCTGTCCATGCCCGGCGAGGAATATTCCATGCACACCTATGAGCTGGACCAGTCGGATGACTTTGACTACGGCGTGGATGACGACGATACTCTGTAATAGATGAGCAACCGGCATCTTGTCGGTTGGGGAAGGATCCGGAATCGGATGAAGCAGAAGAAAATACCCATGCGCATGTGCGTGGGCTGCCGGGAAATGAAGCCGAAAAAGGAACTGATCCGGGTGGTCCGAAGCCCGGAGGGCGTGGTGACCATGGATCCCACGGGGAAGAAGCCTGGACGCGGGGCATATGTATGCCAGGCAGGCGACTGTCTCTCCCGTGCGATCCGGCAGCGGCAGCTGGAACGGCAGCTCGAGGCGCATCTCAGCCCGGAAACGGCGGAAGCGCTCCAGAAGGCACTGGAGGAGATACGGGCGCGGGAGGAGGCAACTGTTCAACGTGAATGAACAGAAGGTCCGCGGGCTCATGGGCTTGAGCGTGAAAGCGGGTCAGGCAGTGTTCGGCCAGGACGGATGCCTCAAGAACATCCGGAGCGGAACATGCAGTCTGCTTCTTGTGGAAGAGACGGCATCCGAAAACACGAAGGACATGTATGAGCGCGCGTGCCGGGTCAATGGGACCAGGCTGTGCTATCTTCCCGGGGGAATGCTGCTTGCGGCAACCGGGCGGCCCGGTGTGGCCATGGCCCTGAAAGAGGGGGGCCTGGCTGAGCAGCTGTGGAAGCTGCTGTCTTCGAATCATACGAACGAATCTAGGATCCAGGACAGGATGACGGGGGTGCAAAACGTCGAATGACGAAACTCAATCTGAAGGATGCGACCAGGGAGCTGGCAGAAGATGCCGGACTTGCCCTGAACGATGCCGTACGGATGCATAAAACCGCAGATGCGCTCATGAGCCGGCTGCGTGAAGTGGAAAGTGGTCTCAGGCGCAGACGTGACGAGGCGGCTGCCCAGCAGAAGCGGGAAGAGCAGCAGCGCATGATTTCCGCTCAGTCCAAGGCCTATACCTCGGAGAGCGGATATGTCATGGAAGAGGACGTGGCAGTGGATCTGACCAATACCGTGTTCTCGCCTGACGACGAAGCCGTACCGGCAGCGCACAAGGCAGAAAAGCGCGCTGAAAAGCCCGCAGAGGAAAAGAAGGCTCAGGAAGCATCCCGCAAGGATGGAGAAGAGCGGAAGGCGCGCAGCGAAGACAGGCCCGCAAAGCCTGAAAAGGCGGAAAAGCCTGCACCTGCGGAAGCGTCTGAAAAGCCCGCTGAGAAGCCGGAGGAGAAGGCGGCCGAAAAGCCTGCCCAGAAACCGGCCGAGAAGCCGGCAGAGAAGACAGCGGAAAAGCCTGCCGAGAAGCCGGTGGAGAAGGCAGCGGAAAAGCCTGCCGAGAAGCCGGTGGAGAAGGCAGCGGAAAAGCCCGCCGAGAAGCCGGCAGAAAAGGCTGCCGAAAAGGCTGCCGAAAAGCCTGCCGAGAAGCCGGTGGAGAAGGCAGCGGAAAAGCCCGCCGAGAAGCCGGTGGAGAAGGCAGCCGAAAAGCCTGCCCAGAAACCGGCCGAGAAGCCGGCAGAGCCGGAAAAGCCGAAGAAGCCTGTGATCGGACAGATCATGTCCCGTCCCGGCGATCCGGTCCCGGCAGTCCGGCCCGTGGGTCTTGCGCCTAATGTGGTGCGCCCGCCGCGGCCTGCTTCCCAGCAGCCTCAGCGTCCCGCAGGCGCACCGGCACAGCAGGGACCTTACGGCCGTCCGGCACAGGGCCAGCAGTTCGGGCGTCCGGCCCAGGGCCAGCAGGGCCCGCGTCCCGGCCAGCAGGGACCCTATGGCCGTCCCGCACCGGGCCAGCAGTTCGGGCGTCCGGCACAGGGCCAGCAGGGCCCGCGTCCCGGCCAGCAGGGACCTTATGGCCGTCCTGCACCGGGTGCCGCCGGCAGACCCGCGCCTCAGGGCAGACCCCAGGGCGGTCCCGGAGGCGGAAGCTCCTTCGGACAGCGCGGACCTTCCCAGAGCCGCGGCCGCGGT
Source organism: uncultured Eubacteriales bacterium (assembly GCA_902775835.1). The sequence continues at coordinate 5,628 of CACYNZ010000078.1, forward strand.
CGTTCCGCAGCACCGGAACTGGTGCCCACCATTGAGAAGGAACGCGTATCCAATTACGATCCGAACAAGAAGAACTATATCCGTCAGCACGATCCGGAACATATTTCCAGAAACCGCAAGCAGGAAGCGCGGAACAACTTCAACGGCTATGACGATGATGTGATCCGCGGCGGCAAGCGCTCCAGAATCAAGAAGCCTTCCGTGCAGCAGACCATGGCGCCGATCAAGATTGAGACGGCGTATATGTCCGGCGACGTGATCACGGTGCGCGACCTGACGGAGCGCATCGGCAAGACGGCCGGCGAGATCATCAAGCAGCTGATGATTCTCGGCAACATGGCCACCATCAACTCCGAAATCGATTTTGATACCGCCTCCCTGGTATGCCAGGAATTCGGCATCACCCTGGAAAAGAAGGCTGACCGCACCGCTGAGGATCAGCTGGTGGAGGAGAACTTCGAAGACGACGAGGAGAACCTGCAGCCCCGTCCTCCGGTGGTCACCATCATGGGTCACGTGGACCACGGCAAGACCAGCCTTCTGGACTATATCCGCAAGAGCCGCGTGACGGCCGGCGAAGCGGGCGGCATTACCCAGCACATCGGCGCCTATACCGTGCAGGTGGACGGACGCCAGATCACCTTCCTGGATACGCCCGGTCATGAAGCCTTCACCGCCATGCGCGCAAGAGGCGCCCAGGCCACGGATATCGCCATCCTGGTGGTGGCGGCGGACGACTCCGTCATGCCCCAGACCGTGGAAGCCATCAACCATGCCAAGGCGGCAGGCGTCCCGATCATTGTGGCCATCAACAAGATGGACAAGCCGGCCGCGGATCCGGAGCGCGTCAAGCAGGATCTGACCAAGTATGACGTGGTCTGCGAAGAGTGGGGCGGCGACACCATCTGCGTGCCCGTCAGCGCACTTACCGGCGAGGGCGTGGATGAGCTTCTGGAAATGGTGCTTCTGCAGGCGGACATGATGCAGCTGCGGGCGAACCCGGACCGTCTGGGCCGCGGCGTCATCATTGAGGCCAAGCTGGACAAGGCAAGAGGTCCTCTGGCCACGGTCCTGCTCCAGAACGGTACCCTGCATGTGGGCGACAACATGATCGCGGGCCTTGCCTCCGGCCGTGTGCGTGCCCTGATCAATGACCGCGGCGAAAAGGTCAAGGAAGCCGGTCCGTCCATGCCTGTGGAGATCATGGGCTTTGACGAAGTGCCCAGTGCCGGCGATGAGATGATTGCCGTGGGTGACGATCACCTGTCCAGACAGGTGGCGGACGAGCGCCGCGAGAAGCTGCGCGCTTCCAGAGAAGCCACCGCTGCCAAGGTGACCATGGAGAACCTGTTCTCGTCCATGGAAGAGGGCAAGATCACCAACCTGAACCTGATTATCAAGGCCGACGTCCAGGGCAGCGTGGAAGCTGTCAAGCAGGCCATGGAAAAGCTGAGCAACGACGAAGTGCGCGTACGCGTGCTGCACTCCGGTGCCGGCGCCATTACCAAGGACGATGTGAACCTTGCTTCCGCATTCAACGCGATCATTATCGGCTTCAACATCCGTCCGGATGCCAGCGCCAGAGAGGCCGCGGAGAAGGAAAAGGTGGACGTCCGTCTGTATACGGTCATCTATAAGGCCATTGAGGATATGGAAAAGGCCATGAAGGGTCTTCTGACACCCGAGTATCGCGAAGTGCTCCTGGGTCATGCCGAGGTCCGCAATGTCTTCAAGATTACCGGAGCAGGCATTATCGCCGGCTGCTATGTGCAGGACGGCAAGATGCAGAGAAACGCCAGTGTGCGTCTCCTCAGAGACAATGTTGTGGTCTTTGAGGGCAAGCTGTCCAGCCTGCGTCATCTGAAGGATGACGTCAAGGAAATGGCAGCCGGGTACGAGTGCGGCATGAGTCTTGAGGGCCACAACGATATCAAGGAAGGCGATATTGTTGAGTGCTTCATCATGGAGGAAATTCCGCGCTGATTGACAGTATGAAGCGGGGCGGACCTCAGTTCCGTCCCGTTTTTTTCAGAGAAAGGATACAGTATGAGCTATCAGAGAGTGGACCGGCTGTCGGAAGAAGTCCAGAAGGAAGTGGACGATATCATCCGCCACAGCCTCAGTGATCCGAGGATTGACGGCACCTACAGCGTGACCCGCGTGGAAGTCACCAGGGACCTGCGCTATGCGAAGGTGTATGTCAGCGTGCTGGAGGACGAAAAGCGCAAGGATCTCATGGCCGCGCTCAAGAACGCAGCCGGCTTTGTGCGCCGGGAACTCGGCCGCAGAATGCAGATCCGGTATATTCCGGAAATCCAGTTTGTCAGTGATGAGAATATTGCCTACGGCGTACATATCGCCCAGGTGCTGAACCAGGTGGCCAAGGGGGAGGACAGAGCCGATGAGGGACAGGCTTGAGTCTGCGGCGGACGTGCTCGGACGCGCAGGGGAGGTTGCCATTGTCTGTCATCTGAACCCGGACGGGGACGCCATCGGCTCCAGCCTGGCGCTGAAGCTTCTGCTGGAATCCCTGGGGAAGAAGGCGGATGTATACAACCGTGACCGTGTGCCGGATACGCTGCGCGGTCTGGAAGGCTGGGAACAGGTGCAGAGCCTGGACCGACTGCCGGAGCATCCTGAGCTTCTGGTGTTTCTCGACTGCGCGGACTATGCCCGCGTGGCGGGAAAGGACAGCGAGGCGCTGGACCGCGCCTTTGCCGGCGCGTCCTGCCGGCTGCAGATCGACCATCACGGAACGAATCCGCTGTACTGCGACATCAATGTGGTGGAGCCGCTTCCGGCCACGGCCGTGCTGATCTGGCGGCTTGTAAAGCTGATGGGTGTTTCACTTGCCCGGCCTCTGGCAGAGTGCCTGTATGCCGCGCTTTCCACGGACACGGGCAATTTCACCCAGGACAATACGGACGCGGAATGCTTCGGCATGATGGAAGAGCTCATGCAGGCCGGGATCCGGCTGGTGCCGCTGTGCCGCGCGCTGTTCGCGGAACGCTCCAGGGCACAGGTGCAGCTGATCGCCGCGGCGCTGTCCAGTATCCGATATTCCGAGGACGGACATGTGAGCTGCATGTATCTGGACCGGGAAACCATGGAAAAGAGCGGGGCCCGGAATGAGGACACCGACACGCTTGTGAACTTCAGCAGGGATATTGTGGGCGTGGACATGACCTTTCTTGCCCGGGAGACTCCGGACGGCATCCGGATCAGCCTGCGGGCTGTGGCGCCCTGGCGCGTGGACGGCGTGGCATCTGCCTTCGGCGGCGGCGGGCATGCCCAGGCCAGCGGATGCACGATTCATGAAGGGCTTGCCGAAGCCGTGGAAAAGGTGTGGCAGGCCTGCATCCAATCGCACAGGACACAGGAGGACGCGTGAACGGTTTTTTGAACATTCTCAAGCCACCGGGCATGACCAGTGCCGCTGTGGTGGGCAGGGTCCGGCGCCTGACCGGCGAAAGGCGGGTCGGGCATGCGGGCACCCTGGATCCGGAGGCGGCGGGCATTCTGCCGATTATGCTGGGCAGGGCCACGAGGCTGTTTGATTACCTGGTGGACAAGGGAAAGAGCTATATCACCGAGGTTGGCTTTGGTATGGCCACGGACACCATGGACGCGGCGGGGCGCGTGACCGAAACAGGGGACGCGTATCCGGACCTGGACCTTGTGCGGGAAAAGGTACATGCGCTGGAGGGCGATATCCGCCAGCGGCCCAGCATGTATTCCGCCATCAAGATGGGCGGAAAGCCGCTGTACGAGCTTGCCAGGCGCGGGGAAACCGTGGAAGTGCCGGAGCGCGTGGTGCATGTGGAGCGGATTCTGGTGCTGGAGGAAAGGCCGGAGCACGGAGTGCTCATGCAGGTGGACTGCGGGCGAGGCACCTATATCCGTTCTATCTGCGAGGACCTGGGCAGGCTGTGTAATTGCCCGGCGTATATGCGCTTTCTGCTCAGGACACGCTCGGGTGCTTTCGGAATCGACACGGCGGTGACGCTGGAGGAAGCGGAACAGCTTGCGGGCGAGGGAAGGCTTGCAGAAAAAGTCCTGCCCCTTGACATGCCGCTTCAGCATATCCCGCGGCTGGATGTGCGACCCGGCAGTGAAAAAGCCGCGCTCAACGGCGTGGCGCTGAAGAATGAACAGGTGGACGGCGGAATGACCGGTGAGGTGTTCCGGGTCTGCCTGAAGGATCGTTTCCTCGGGATATGCAGGCTGGAGAACGGACTTCTGGCCTGGAAAGTCCTGTTTCCCGGGGAACGGGAGGAATGACAATGGAAATATGGATGAATCCGGAGAAAACGGATCCATGCATTCTTGTGCTGGGCATGTTCGACGGCGTGCACATGGGGCATCAGTCCCTGATCATGACCGGCATGGAGCGCGCGGCTGAGAAGAAGGTGCCGCTGTATGTGTGCACCTTTGAACCGCATCCGCTGCATGTGCTGTTTCCGGACCGGGCACCGAAGCTTCTGACCACGCTTCAGGAGCGGGCCGGGATCATGGAGGGCTTTGGGGTGGATGCGCTGTGCGTGCACACCTTTACCCGGGAAATAGCGGCGCAGGAACCGGAAGCGTTTCTCGCGTCCGTACAGGAGAGGTACTCGCCCAGGGAAGTGATCTGCGGGTATAATTTCACCTTCGGCCGCAGCGGCAGGGGCAGCGGGGACATGCTCAGGGCCTGGGGAAGCGCCCATGGCGTGGACGTGGAGATCATCCCGGAAGTGCGCATTGCGGACGCGGCCGTAAGCTCCACCCGGATCCGCGGGGAACTGGAAAGCGGAAATATCCGCATGGTCAACCGCCTGCTCGGGCATGCATACATGCTGTCCGGGAAAGTGCTGCATGGCAAGGGAATCGGGCATACCCTGGGTTTTGCCACGGCAAACATCGGGGTGGATCCGGAAAAGGCGCTGCCGGCTTTCGGTGTATACCTGGGCGTTCTGCGGGACGGAGAAAACCAGTGGAAGTGCATGGTGAACATTGGCCGGCACCCGACACTGCCGGAGGGCGGTGTGACGGTGGAAGCGCATGTGCTGGATGCGCACCCGGACCTGTACGACCGGGAGGTCACGCTGGATATCTATGGCAGTGTGCGTCCGGAAATCCGGTTTGAGAACGTGGACGCGCTGGTGGAGCAGCTGAAGAAGGACCGGGTGAAGGCAAAGGCGTTTTTCGGCATGGCCTGAGCAGGGGAGAACATGGCACGGAATATCGGCAAAAGACTTGCTTTTTTGCCGGAATTCCATTACACTGATAAAGTTCATATGGCAATGAAGGAGCCAAGTAGCGCAGAGACATGCTTTCAGAGAGTATCCGGATGGTGCGAGGATACAGATGTGCTGCAGTGAATACTCTCCCGAGCCGTTCCCTGAACCAGAGTAGGGGTAACCGGGCAGGCCCGATACAGCCGCAGCTGAGGGATACATCTGTATCCGAAGCAGAGGTGGTACCACGAACCGCTCCTTTCGTCCTCTGTTCCCGCGAGGGAATGGGGGCGTTATTTATTTCATAAGGAGGTTTTTTCCATGGGCATCTATGAAGAGCTCCAGGCCAGAGGCCTGATCGCTCAGGTAACGGATGAAAAGGAAATCCGGGAACTCATCAACAACGGCGGAGCCAAGTTCTATATCGGCTTTGACCCCACTGCCGATTCCCTGCATGTGGGCCATTTCATGGCTCTGTGCCTGATGAAGCGCCTGCAGATGGCGGGCAACAAGCCGGTGGTGCTGCTCGGCGGCGGCACGGGCTATATCGGTGACCCCAGCGGACGCACGGACCTGCGCGCCATGCTGAGCCCGGAAACCATTGAGCACAACTGTGACTGCTTCCGTCAGCAGATCGGGAAGTTCATCGAGTTTGGCGATGACAAGGCCATTGCCGTCAACAACGCGGACTGGCTGCTGAAGCTGAACTATGTGGACGTGCTGCGTGAAATCGGACCGCACTTCTCCGTCAACAACATGCTCCGGGCCGAGTGCTACAAGCAGCGCATGGAGCGCGGACTGAGCTTCCTGGAATTCAACTACATGATCATGCAGAGCTATGACTTCCTGTACCTGCATGAGCACTACGGCGTGAACATGCAGTTCGGCGGCGATGACCAGTGGAGCAACATGCTCGGCGGTACCGAACTGATCCGGCGCAAGACCGGGGACGATGCCTACGCCATGACCATCACCCTTCTGCTCAACAGCGAAGGCAAGAAGATGGGCAAGACCGCCCGCGGCGCGGTCTGGCTGGATCCCAACAAGACCAGTCCCTTCGAGTTCTATCAGTACTGGCGCAATGTCTCGGATGCCGACGTCATGAAGTGCATCCGGATGCTGACCTTCGTCTCCCTGGAAGAGATCGCGGACATGGAGAAGTGGGATGACAGCCGCATCAATGAGAAGAAGGATATCCTGGCCTACAGCCTCACTGAGCTGGTTCACGGCAAGGAAGAAGCGGACAAGGCACGTGAGGTATCCCGTTCCCTGTTTGCCGGCGGCGGAGATGACGCCAACATGCCCTCCACCACACTGACGGAAGTTCCGGAGGAAGGCATTCTCGTGGCCGATCTCATGCTCGAGTGCAAGCTTGTCAAGAGCAAGAGTGAAGCCCGTCGTCTGATCGAACAGGGCGGCGTCCTGGTGGGCGGCGAAAAGGTGGACAACCTGGAAACCAGAGTCAGCGCTGATGCACTGAAGGAAGGCGTTGTGATCCGCAAGGGCAAGAAGGTTTTCCA
>CACYNZ010000079.1 GCA_902775835.1 uncultured Eubacteriales bacterium
GCCCTGGCACAGGCTTTCGGAGCCGCCTGTTCAAGCAAAAGCCTGGCCTGCGGACAGGCAAGAATATCAGCCACCCTGGTTTTTCCGTGGAAGGGATGAGCATAATCCAGCGCAGGACGATAGGTCCATTCCCGGCTCTCTCCGCTCAGCAGGATTTCTTCTCCGTCCGGATGCGCGGGAAGCGCCACAGTGGCCTCCGCCCCTTCCGGAACCGTCACGCACATGCTGAAAAGACCGTCTTCCTGAATCCGCCAGCTGACCTCCCAGCGTCCGGCAGGCGAATCATAGGCAATCCTTGCGTGCCCCAGCCGTCCGTCCGGTACAGGAGCGATCCGCGCCTTTTTCCAGCCCGGGGCTTCGGACCTGAGGCCCATGACGTAGCCATAGATGGCTTCGCAGACGGAGCCGTAGGCATAATGGTTCAGACTGTTCATGGAAGTGCCCGTGATTCTGCCCTCGCTGTCCAGACTGTTCCAGCGCTCCCAGATGGTGGTGGCACCAAGATTCACGCAGTAGAGCCAGCCGGGGAACGTCTCCCGCAGCAGGATACGGTACGCCATCTCCGGCATGCCGCACTCAAAGAGCACCGGAAGAATCTGATACGTGCCGGTAAACCCGGTGCGGATGGCATAGAAATCCCGGGTCAGGCGGTTTTCAAAACTGCGGATCATGGTCTCCCGGTTCCGGTACAGTCCGTACCTGAGCGCCAGGACATAGGCGGTCTGGGTTTCCACCGCCAGGCGGCCGCCGCCGGTGACGTACTCGTTCATCAGCGCGCGCTGCACTTCATCCGCCAGGCGTCCGTAGTGCTCGGCGTCCCTGTCCTCGCCCAGCACCTTGGCCGCCATGGCCGTCAGGTTCAGGGAATTCATGTAATACACACCCTGAATGTACTGCGGTTCCGTTCCGCCAAAGGAACTCTGGGGCGTCAGCCCGTCCTGGGCAAGCCAATCGCCGAAGGTGAAGGCAGAAAAGCGCACATGCGTGCCGCCGTCCTCCTGATCCTTCCGGATCAGCCATTCGCAGTAGTCCCGCATCATGGGATAGTTTTCGCGCAGAAGCTCGACATCCCCGTAATTCTTGTAAATATTCCAGGGGATGATGGTGCCGGCATCGGCCCACACGGCCCCGCCGTGATTGCCGGATCCCTTCAGGGACGGAGAATAGGCCGGCAGGTCGCCCCCGCCGTAGCGCACCTGGTCCACCCGGAGATCACGCATGTACTTGCGGTAGAAATCCTTGCAGTCCATCTGATAGCACGCGGTATTGACAAACACCTGGGTGTCCGCTGTCCAGCCCAGCCGTTCATCGCGCTGCGGGCAGTCCGTGGGAACATCCAGGAAGTTGCTCATCTGTCCCCAGAGCGAATTGTGCATCAGCTGATTGATGCCCGGGTGCCCCGTCTCCACTTCCAGCGTATGCCTGAGGTCCGACGAGAGCACAAGGCCCGTGAAGTCTTCCGGACACACCTGCTCAAGCCCTTCCACCTTCATGTAGCGGAAGCCGTAGAATGTGCTGAGCATTTCCACGTCCTTCTCGTTTCCGTCGGAAATATAGGTGTATTCCGCCAGGGCAGAGCGCAGGTTATCCCGATAGAAATTTCCCTCCTGCAGGACTTCCCCGGCCTGCATATATAGTTTCTGTCCGCGCTGCATCCGGCTGTGAAAGCGCACGATTCCAGCGAAGTTCTGTCCGAAATCCAGCACCTTCTCCCCGGCAGGCGTGCAGACCAGCTCAGGACGCAGGGTATCCACAATGCGGATGCAGGGAGAGAACTGCTCCACAAGATGAAAATCGCGGTCAGCATCTGTGCAGCCGCATGCCTCACCCGGCTCTCTGGTATCATCACGCGTTTCACCGTCATAGATGTCGCTGGTGACGAGACACGAAAGCGTGGCCTTCCAGGAGTCATCCGTCTCCACCACGCATGTGTCCCCGCCGCTGGTCATTTCCAGACGCGCACCCAGATAATACTGCTCGCCCCAGCGGCATGTCTGCTTTTCCCCGAATCCGATTCTTCCCCGGTACCAGCCGTTTCCGACAATGACCTCCAGCAGGTTGTCCTTCTCAAGGTATTCCCTGACGTCATAGGTCTGAACCCGCACATAGTCATCATAGTCATTGAAGCCCGGGGCCAGATAGTCCCCTCCGATGCGTTTCCCGTTGAGATACGCCGTATACACGCCAAGTCCGGTGATTTTCAGTACAGCACCGTCCACCTGCTCCGGTGCTTCAAAGCGCCGGAAAAAGCGCGGACACGGGATATCCCGTACAGGACGGATCATGTTCAGCATGCGTGTTTCCTCCTTGTTCAGTTCATGATCAGTTTCCGGCTTTCCAGCCACAGAACGCTTCAATCTTTTTTACCAGGACCGCTGCCGTCTTTTCCTGCGTGACGCGGGAAGGGTGCCCGTCAGCGCCCATGCCGTCCTCCGCGAGCTGCACAGGCAGCTCCAGATAATCGATGCGCGCATCCGCATTGCGTTCCCGGAACAGCTGCACCTGGCGCTGCACTTCGGGACAGAGCTCCTGTCCCATCACGCCGAGTATGCAGAGAATCGGTACATGGGGCCGCATACCGGACACGGTCTGCAGAAACGCGCCGTATGCTTTCCCGAAGGCATCCACGCGCTCCGCAATGCCACGGGTCCAGCTGGAATCATTGGTACCCAGATTGATAATGACAAGATCCGGCATGTTTTCTCCGGGCCCAAGTTTTGCCGGCGCTTTCCCGAGACGGCGGTGCAGTTCAGGCGTCCGGTATCCGTACAGCTCCGGCATGAGCAGGTCCAGGTTCGGCGCTTCCGCTTCCGGAGGCACCCACCGGGAAATCAGGCCGGTGCCGCTCCAGGCCACCAGATCGCAGGAAGCCCGGAATGCGCGGGATGCTAGCGATGCGTATCCCAGAACCGCGTTTTCCGTGGCAGTGGAAAACGTGTCCGTGGACGCTGCCTCCACCCCGTACCCACAGGTAATGGAATCCCCGATGAACTCAATATGCTTCTCCGGTTTTTCCGGACAGCGCATGACGCTGCCCTCCTCCAGACAGATCTGTTCAATCCCGGCCAGACCGAAAGCGCCTTCCGTGATCTTGCTCAGGCGTACCCGGTGAAAACTGCCGGCTGGACCGCAGGGCATTTCAAGATGCCAGTGCTCCGCGCTCTCCCGGAGGGTCTTTACCTCCAGCACGCTGCCGTCCGCTTCCGCAGCCATTCTGGCGGGCTGCCAGCCCTCTCCGGTCTGCGCATCCGTGCGCACAAGCACGTCCACCCATCTGCTGTCCGTATCAAACTCCACATAGCTGCCGGACCAGCCCAGATACAGCACCTGGTCATCCAGCGAATTGCGTCCGCCTGTGCGCAGCAGACGCATATCCAGCTCTTTCATGCATTCGCCCCTTTCCTGCACTTCTTTATTACCTGGGAAAAACGTATCACTTTTTTCCTGTCCACGCAATCCCCGGACGCAATTCTCCATGATTTTTCCAGACCGTGGAAAATGCGTTTCTTGACACGCTTTTCGAATCATCGTATCATTATACGGCATGTGAGGTGAACAGGCGGCCGCGTGCCTATGGCATGAGGAAAGTCCGAGCACCGCAGGGCAGGGTGCCGGTTAACGGCCGGTGGAGGCGACTCCAAGGAGAGTGCAACAGAGAGATACCGCCGGATTTCTCCGGTAAGGATGGAAAGGCGAGGTAAGAGCTCACCCGCGACCTGGCGACTCGTCGTGATGTAAACCCCACCTGGTGCAAGATGCAATGGGACAGATCAGCGGCCCGCTGTGTCCCGCAATCGCTCGAACCTGCGCGGTAACGCCAGGTCTGGATAGATGACCGCCCAATACAGAACTCGGCTTATGGTCACGCTCACATGCTTTTTTTCTTTTTGGGAAGATGTTCTGGTTTCGGAAGGGGTTCTTGTCCTTGTCCATAAAGAAACTTGTCTGCTGCCTTCTCTGCTTCCTGTGCCTGCTTCCCTGTGCTCAGGGGCTGGCGGAAAACACGGAGGAACAGCCCTTCATCATCCGCTTCGGCAGCCGGGATGAGCCGCGCATTGCCCTGACCATGGATGACTGCTATGAAATCCGCTGGGTCCGGGAAGCCTTTGACCTGTGCAATGAATCCGGCATTGTCATGACCTTCTTTCCTCTGGGCATCATGCTGAAGGAGGAAGACCGGGAGCTCTGGCAGGCCATCGCCGCTTCCGGATGTGAGATCGGCTCGCATACCATGCGCCACGGACGCATGGCGCTGGGCGACAGCCGCTATCTTCTGGCCAATATTCTCAGGCCCCAGGAAGTCCTGGATGCGCTGCTGGGGTATCACTATCCCATCCGGTCCATCCGTCCGCCGTTCGGAAACACCGAGGACGAGAACGGGCATAACCGGAAAGCCATCAAGCTGCTGGGCATGGCGGGGTATGAGCATGTGGTGAACTGGGATGTGAGCCAGACCGATCCGGAAAAAGCATTCCCCCGGGTACGGAACGGTTCCATTCTGCTCTATCATGCCCGCTGGACGGATTTCCAGTGCATCAAGGCACTGGTCCCCAGGCTGCTGGAAAAAGGGTTCGAGTTTGTCACGGTTTCCGATCTTGTCGGGTTTGAACCGCTGGCCACTTCCACGGACCTGTATATCTACCGCGAAGAGGACTACATACACTGAGCATAAAAAACGGAAGCAGATCCTGCAAACGGATCCGCTTCCGTTTTTATGCCTGTTTTTTTCATGCTGTCATCGAAAACAGCAGGCTGCCCAGCACGTATACGATATAGCCTGCAGAAAGCGTGCACAGGGCACGGTTCACTCTTCCGCCGGAGCGGCACAGGTTCAGGCAGATGCCCTTTTTCAGGGGATACAGAAGCCGCATGGGACTGCGGTTCATCAGATCCGCGGCAAGGTGCGTCCCCATGCCCAGAAGAAAGGAGGGAAGAAACGGCGGGCAGATGCACTGCACCGCATAGCCGGTCACCAGCGCGAACAGAAGGCTGTGAGTAAACGTCCTGTGTCTGGAGCATCGCCCCTGAAGCAGTGCCCAGGTCATCAGCAGCGTCCCGATGAGCATGGACTGCGGACTCCGCTGCCCGGTCAGCGCATAGATGCCGGTTTCGCCCGCCAGTCCAGCGGGCAGAAGCACCACGGCAATCCCAATGGCCGCCAGCCTTGTAAACAGCGCCTCCCTGCGTCCTTTTCTGGTATGAATGTCCACATCCGGAAGAATGGAGCCGATTGCGCTGCCCACCACCGGCACAATGCATTCCGCCGGCGCACCGGGATGCGCAGCGGCCAGGGCCGAAGCAATCCCGAGCGCCAGATGTGTCATGCCCATCATCGGGTATTTCCTCCCCTGCGCGTCACACCCGGCACAGCTCGATAAGCGCCCTGGTGACGGTTTCCATCTCTTCCTCGGTACCGATGGTCACCCGGAGGTAGGGATTCAGGCGGTCCGCCGTAAAGTGGCGCACCAGAATCCCGCGTTCACGCAGTGCCTGCTGCACATGCGTCGCATCTTCCGGATCCGCCCGGACAAACAGGAAATTGGTATGGCTGGGCAGAACCGGAATGCCCTTTTCCCGCAGAGCGCGGTATACCCGGTCGCGGGTGGCGCAGATCCGGGCCACGCACCTGTCCGTATAGGCCGTGTCCCGCACAGCCGCCTCCGCGGCTGTCTGGGCCAGAAGATCCGTGGGATAGGAATTGAAGGAATCCCGGATCCTGCGAAGCGCGCTGATCAGGCGCTCGGAACCTATGGCATAGCCCACACGGAGTCCGGCCAGGGAGTGGCTCTTGGAAAAGGTGCGCACAATCAGGATATTGTCATACTTTTCCAGCAGCGGAAGGGCCGTGGCACCCGAAAAGGCCGCGTAGGCTTCATCCACCAGAAGGACCTGGTCATGCTCACGGGTGTGTGCCGCCAGCCTTTCCACATCCTCCATGCCCAGAAGTATGCCCGTCGGCGCATTCGGATTGGCCAGGGCAATGGGATGCCCCTGCAGCATGCCGGGCACGTCCACCGTGAAATCCTCCTTCAGCGGAACGCACTTAAGGTGCGCGCCGAAGAGATTCGCATACACCGGATAAAAGGAATAGGTGATATCCATGCTGACCACGGTTCTGCCAGCAAAGAACGCGGCAAAGGCAAAGGCCAGCACTTCATCGGACCCGTTCCCGCAGAACACGCATTCCGGCGCAACCCCGTTCACCTCGGCAATGGCTCTGCGCAGTCCGGAAGCTTCCGTATCCGGATACAGGCGCAGCCTTTCCGTCAGTCCCTGGAGCGCGCGCTCCACGGCAGGCGAAGGCGGATATGGATTCTCATTGGTATTGATCTTGATAAACTTTCTGTCCTTCGGCTGTTCGCCCGCCACATAGGGCTTCATCCTCAGGGCAAGCTCACTTTCATATGCCATAGCAGCTCCTCCTTACGGGCACGCCGTTCTCCGCCAGATAGGCCTTCAGTTCCGGAATCGGAAGGATCCGGTCATGGAACAGCGTCGCGGCCAACGCCGCTTCCGCATGCCCTTCCGTCAGCACATCCCGGAAATGTTCCTTGGCCCCGGCGCCTCCGCTGGCGATCACCGGCACGGGCACCAGATCCGCAATCTTCCGGGTCACATCCATGGCAAACCCGTTTCGCACCCCGTCCGTATCCATGCTGGTCAGAAGAATCTCTCCTGCCCCGCGGCGCACACCTTCCTCGGCCCATTTCAGCGCGTCCAGCCCGGTGTTCACACGTCCGCCGTTGATATAGACGTCCCAGTGATCCCCGCTGCGCTTCACATCCATAGCCAGCACAATGCACTGACTGCCGAATCTCAGGGCAGCTTCCTCGATCAGATCCGGGTTCCGGACCGCAGGTGAATTGATGCTCACCTTGTCCGCTCCGAGCAGCAGCATGCTGCGGATGCTTTCAAGGTCCGATATGCCGCCGCCCACGGTAAAGGGAATGAACACCTGCTCCGCCACCCTGCTCACCACATCCCGCATGGTGCCGCGTCCCTCGTGACTGGCATTGATATCCAGCAGCACGAGCTCGTCCGCGCCTTCTTCGTTATATCTGCGTGCCGTTTCCACCGGATCCCCGGCATCCCGGATGCCCACAAAGTTGACGCCCTTGACCACGCGACCGTCCCGGATATCCAGGCACGGAATAATCCGCTTGCTCAGCATGTCTTCCACCCCTCTCCCGAGGCAAAGCGCTTCAGCATGCCCAGTCCGGCCTCCCCGCTCTTTTCCGGATGAAACTGGGCCGCGCACACCGATTCCCGCTGGCAGGCAGCCGTAAACACTTCGCCGTGCTCGCATGACGCAATGGTAAACTCACTGGTTCCCGGCGCACAGTAGGAATGCACAAAATATACTTCCACCGGATCGGCATTGGCAAACAGCATGCTTTCCCGGGGCGTGATGGTATTCCATCCCATATGCGGAATCTTGATGCCTTCCCCGCCCTTCAGCCTGCGGATGCAGCCCGGGAACAGTCCCAGTCCACGGTGCATGCCGTTCTCCTCGCTGGCTTCATACATCATCTGCATGCCCAGGCAGATGCCAAGCACTGGTTTTCCGGCATCCGCCGCCCGGAGCACAGCCCGGTCCATGCCGGTGGCGCGCAGCCGCTCCATGGCCTGTTCAAAGGCGCCCACGCCGGGCAGGATCACCTTTTCACACGTTCCGATTTCGTCCGGATCATCCAGGATGGCGGCTTCAAAATGGAGATACTCCAGAGCCTTCTTGACGCTCCTCAGGTTCCCCATGCCATAGTCTATGATTCCGATCATGCGTTTTCCCCCTGTGCCAAAAAAGGCCGTCTTTCCGACGGCCTTCGGATCAGCGATACATCATGTCCGAGCGTTTCGGGCCATTGGATACCATATGGATCGGTACCTGGCACACCTGCTCGATGAATTCCACATAACGGCGGCAGTTCTCAGGCAGCTCATCATAGGAGCGAATGCCGCGGATATCCGTTCCCCATCCCGGAAGCACTTCCAGCACCGGCTTGCAGTGCATCAGCGTGGGCGTGGACGGGAAATTCTTCAGAATCCGTCCATCATCCGTCTCATAGGCGGTGCACACCGGAATTTCCTTCAGATAGCCCAGTACATCCAGGTTTGTCAGAACAGCTTCCGTTGCTCCCTGCACCATGACGCCGTAACGGGTAGCCACTGCGTCGAACCAGCCCACAGAACGCGGACGTCCGGTGGTTGCGCCGTATTCACCGCGGTCGCCGCCGCGCCGGCGCAGTTCCTCTGCTTCGTCCCCGAAAATCTCGCTGACAAAGGGGCCCGCGCCAACGGCGCTGGAATATGCCTTGGTCACCGCATAGATCTTCTTCAGGGATGTCGGATTCACGCCTGCGCCGATGCAGCCGAATGCGGCCAGCGGCGAGGACGAGGTCGTATAGGGATAGATTCCGTGGTCCGGATCACGCAGGGTGCCCAGCTGACCTTCCAGGAGAATGGTCTTGCCCTGGGCGTCCAGTTCATGCAGCAGCAGCGTCGTATCGCACACCATGCTGCGGATCTTTTCCCCCATCTTCAGAAGATCCTGAACCATCTGTTCCAGATCCAGGGGCTCCTTGTGGTACATATGCTCAATCAGGCAGTTCTTTTTGTCCACCAGCATGCCCAGGCGCTCCCGCAGGATGGCCTCGTCATACAGTTGGCATACCTGAATGCCGATCTTGGCGTACTTGTCGGAATAGAATGGTGCAATCCCGGAACGGGTGGACCCGAAGGACTGCTTTCCGAGGCGTTCCTCTTCCAGTTTGTCCAGCTCCACATGCAGGGGAAGCAGCACCTGACACCGGTCAGAGATGCAGATCTTCGGCTGCGGCACCCCGGAAGCCACCAGACTGTCCATTTCCCGGAGCAGTGCGTCCACATTCAGGGCAACTCCGGGCCCGATCACGTTGATCACCTCCGGATGGAAAACACCGGATGGCAGAAGATGAAGGGAAAACCGACCGTAATCGTTGATGATTGTATGCCCGGCATTGGCTCCGCCCTGAAAGCGGACCACCACATCACTCTGTTCTGCAAGCAGATCCGTGACCTTGCCTTTGCCTTCATCGCCCCAGTTGGCGCCTACCACTGCCTGAACCATGAGAGACCCTCCTTTGTATCCGCTTCATCACGCAGGACAGGGAAAATTATACAGCATGCCCGTACCGGAAGCAAGCTTTTCGAAACATATTGCGGTTCCGGCATCTGAACGTTCGTCTTTTCCCCCTTTTTGACTGGTCGACATCAAACGTGCAGATGTCATCCAAATGCACCAATTTGTATGCTTCCGGCATTCTGAACATGGACGTTTTGTTTTTTATCCGCATAAATATGGATCAATTTCAACATCAAATGAGCCCTGAAATGCCATAAAGTTAAACAGACTCTTTAAAATGTACATTGTATGCAGGAGTTCTTCATGTTAAAATGAAATGCCCCAAGCCACGACACCGACCACAGGGGAGGCTGTAGCCATGTCAAGGTATACACGGCAAATGCTGATCAAGGCGTTTGCGGAATTGGCTCAGGAGCGACCTCTGAACAGAATCAATGTTTCAGAGATCGTCTCAAGATGCGCTGTTCACCGCAATACTTTTTATTATTACTTTGATGACATCCATCATCTTGTGAACCAGTTCCTGGAAGAAGAAAAAACCAGGCTCTCTGCCCTTTCAGAAAGCGCCGGATCCTGGGAGGAAGCAATCAGCATATTTGTGAACTATGCTTCTGAGAACAGGAAAATTCTGAAAAATATCAGCGACAGTTTTTCCTTGTCCATGATTCAGTCTTTCTTCGGTGATCTGCTCATGAACTGTGCAAAGAAGCGTCTTGAGGCAGAAGCCGGAAGTCTTGCGATCAATCAGGAAGACCTGGATATCCTCTCACTTCTCATCGCGTGCAGTGTGGAGGGGCTGATTGTAGGATGGATCGGAGATACGCTTCACGTAGAGCCTGAAGCTGTTATTTCCCGCGCCTGCCTTCTGCTGGAAGGAGCCGGTTCCAGTATTCTTCAGCGTGCGAATGAACTGCGCGACGAACCGGTAACCTGAGTGTCTGTTTCATACCCAACCTGTCAAGCCCTGTGCACACCGGTGCCCAGGGCTTTTCCTTTTTCCCGCGTTTCCCCTGTGCTTGCACTGGCCGCCGCATCATGCTACACTTTTTTCAATTCCCTGCACGGAGGTGTTCCGTCATGCCCCAGCTTTCCCTGTTCGATACGCCCGTCCCTTCCGATGACCGGGATCTTTCCGCTTCCGCTCCGCTTGCCGCAAGACTTCGCCCGCTGACGCTGGACGAATATGTAGGCCAGAAGCATCTCGTGGGTCCGCACGCCATGCTGCGCCAGCTCATTGAGTCCGATCATCTTTCCTCCATGATTTTCTGGGGACCGCCCGGTGTGGGCAAAACCACACTGGCCCGCATTATTGCCGCCACGACGCATGCCTCATTCGTGGAGTTTTCCGCCGTGACCAGCGGCATCAAGGAAGTCCGCGAAGTCATGGCCCAGGCGGAGGAAAACCGGCGCATGGGACAGCGCACCGTCCTGTTCACGGACGAAATTCACCGCTTCAACAAAGCCCAGCAGGATGCCTTTCTCCCCTATGTGGAAAAAGGCAGCATCATCCTGATCGGGGCCACCACGGAAAATCCTTCCTTTGAGATCAATTCCGCTCTGCTGTCCAGGTGCCGGGTTTTCATACTCAAGCCGCTGACCGAGGACGATCTCTACGGACTCCTGCAGCACGCCATCAGGGACCGCCGGGGATTCGGCGGCATGCCGCTGCATATCTCCGAAGATCAACTGCACGCCATTGCCAGGTTTGCCAACGGAGATGCCAGAACCGCCCTGAATATCCTGGAAATGTCCGTACTCAACGGGGACATGGATCACGAAGGCACCGTGACGGTCACGGACGAGCGGCTCAGCGAAATCATGAACCGCCGCAGCCTGCTCTACGACCGTGACGGCGAGGAACACTACAACATGATCTCGGCTCTCCACAAATCCATGCGCAATTCCGATCCGGATGCCGCCGTCTACTGGCTCATGCGCATGCTGGACGGCGGAGACGATCCCCTGTATATCGCCCGGCGTCTTGTCCGGTTCGCCAGCGAGGATGTGGGCATGGCGGATTCCCATGCCCTTCCGCTGTGCATCTCCGTCTTTGACGCCTGCCACAAGCTGGGGCTTCCGGAATGCGATGTGCATCTCACCCACGCGGTCGTCTATCTGTCCATGGCGCCCAAATCCAACGCTCTGTATGTCGCCTGTGAAGAGGCCAAGGAGGATATCCGCACGCGGCCGGCTGAGCCTGTGCCCCTGCAGATCCGGAACGCGCCCACTCAGCTCATGCAGCAGCTGGATTACGGCAAGGGCTATCAGTACGCCCATGACTATGAGGGAAAAATCACCCGGATGGAATGCCTCCCCGAAAGCCTCAGGGACCGCCGGTACTACCGGCCGACGGATTCCGGTGATGAAAAGGCTGTGCGGAATCGTCTGGATGATATTCTCAGGTTCAAGCGCGGCGAATAACGCAGAATGTCCCGGTGCACTCAGGAAATCCTGAATCGCACCGGGACATTTCTCATGCAAGGTTTTTTACGAACCATGCACCCAGATAGGCATATACATCACTGCGGTCCAGCTCATTGAGAATCTCATGCCGGTCGCCCTCAAAGAGCTTCATTTCCACCTGAAGCCCGGCCTTGCGCATCATCTCATACACAGTCCGGACTCCTTTGCCCATATCCCCCACCGGATCCCTGTCGCCGGATACCAGCAGCAGAGGGAGATCCGCAGGAATTTCCTTCATTCTGGAAGGATCCGCATCATAGGCCACGGCCGAGAACAGCGCGCGGTATCCATTGAGCGTAAAGCAGTATCCGCAGAACGGATCCGCATAGTATTTCTTCACAATCTCCACATCCCGGGTCAGCCAGCTGTTCTCCGGTATGGTTCCGTCCAGATTGTACTGCCTGTATGCCCCGCTTCCGATGGAGAGCTTCTGCATGAGCGCAGAGCGGTAGGCCCATCCCCGGCTGAGAGCGATCGTACGCGCAATCGTCTGGGCCAGCTCCGCCACTGCCGGCGGCACAAACCCTGTTCCCATGATCACCGCGCCTGCCAGGCCTTTCCCGTATTCGCACAGATAGCGCCGGAGCAGATAGGATCCCATGCTGTGCCCCAGCATGAAATAGGGCACACCCGGCCATGCCTTCTGCACGTCCTCCCGGAGAAGGTGCATGTCCCGCACCAGACATCCGCAGGGATCATGTTCTTCAATGTACCCCAGTTCGGCTTCGTTCACTGCCGTGTGCCCGTGTCC
>CACYNZ010000080.1 GCA_902775835.1 uncultured Eubacteriales bacterium
TTCCTTTGTCGGACGTGTGATTTTGCATACCTGATCGGTTACGTACCAATGCACCACCTCGGCACCGTCGCGGTCACTGCTATTGGTAACATCAACCTCGACAGTCAGTTTGCCATCGCGCTTCATCGTTGTTGTCGAGGCACGGAGATCGCTGTATTCGAATGTTGAATAACTGAGCCCATGTCCGAATTCGAAGAGTGGGGTAGTAGGTATATCCTCATACTTACCCTGTGCTGGTCGTGCACCAGCACGCTGATTATAGTAGATTGGCATCTGCCCGCTGCTGTAAGGGAATGTCAGTGGCAGCTTTCCCGAAGGATTTACCCTTCCAGAGAGCACTCCCGCGATAGGACTTCCTGCGCAGATGCCAGGATGCCACATCTCCACTATTGCGTCGCACATCGGCTCAAGTGGCCCAAGTTCAACTGCTCTTCCACTGGCAAGCACAAGCACTATCGGTTTACCCGTCTTGTGAAGTTCCTTCAATAATCCTATTTGCATCTGCGGCAATGCTATTGTTGAACGAATAGCATCCTCTCCAGTGAACCACTTACTCTCGCCGAGGAAAAGCACTACTACGTCCGACCGTCGAGCCATGCTTACTGCCTCTGCATATTCGTTATTGTAGCCTTCAACCCTCCACATCGGTGGCACAGTGTCGATCAGACAGCCACGCGAATAGTTGAGGGTGGCTTTGCCTGCAAACTCCTTCTCAAGTCCTTGCCATATCGTTTCCACATTTTCGGGCATTCCATGTGCTTTCCAACACCCGAGTACATCGTAGTCGTTCTTCACCATAGGCCCTACGATGGCAATGTTTTTCTGCTTTAGTGGCAGTATGTCGTTCTTGTTTTTGAGCAATACTATTACTTCCTCCGCCAACTTCTCAGCCAAAGCCTTGCTCTCTGGAAGCAGGAACCGCTCCTCTTCGGTGGTTTCAGGGATATACGGATTCTCGAAAAGTCCTTTCTCGAATTTCACCCTAAGGATTCTCTTCACCGCCTCGTCGATTTTCTTTTCAGAGATTTTCTTTTCCTCAACAAGTTTTTTCAGGAATTTCCCATAGCAATCAGAACACATATCCATCTCCAATCCTGCATCGAATGCCTTCTGTGCAGCATCAATGCTGTCGGCAGCTGCACCTTGTGCTATCAGTTGTCCGATGGCACCCCAGTCAGATACAACATATCCTTTGTGCTCCCATTTCTCCTTGAGAATCTCTGTAAGCATGTAATGACTCATGGTGACGGGTGTGCCTGAGAGGTTTGTGAATGCGCTCATTACTGTTGTCGCTCCAGCCTTTACCGCTGCCTCGTAGGGTGGGAGGTAGGTGTCCCAAAGCGTCTGCCTCGACACCTCAGTATATCCGTAGTCGCGTCCGCCGTCGCATGCACCGTAGCCGGCATAATGCTTCGGTTCCGCCGCGATGGCGTCGGGATCGGAGAGATGCTCGCCCTGCATGCCCTTTACCACGCTCCGGGCGAACTGCGCACACAGATGCGTATCCTCGCCGTAGGATTCCTCACATCTGCCGTAGCGCGGGTCACGGATCAGGTCCATGACCGGACTGTAGGTTTCATGAATGCCCATGGCCCGGGCTTCCGTTCCGATGGCGCGGCCCATGCGCTGCCCGAGCTCCGGGCGGAACGTGGCGGCCAGACCGATCTGCTGGGGGAAAACCGTGGCATCATTGTGGCAGAAGCCGTGCAGGGCTTCCTCACTGAACAGGAAGGGGATGCCGAGACGCGTATGCTCCACAGCATAGCGCTGGAGCTCATTGATCTGGGCCGGGGACAGCTGCCGGGCCTGAATGCTGCCCACGCTTCTGCCCTTCAGAAGCTGATCCACCTTTTCCATGTCAAGGTCCGTGACGTACTCGGCACCGTCGCGCCTTTCGCGCATGGTGAAATCATGGCTGTAGTACTGGTCTGTCTGGAGGATGATTTCCTCCAGCGTCATCCGGCTCATCAGTTCCTGGACCTTTTCCTCGATCAGCCGCTGTTCATTTGCGTCCTGCTTCATGCCCCGTGCCCTCCTTCTGCCGTTTTTTCCGGATCACCGTCTGTCATGGCCTGCCACATGGCATGAAGCAGCGTCCGGGAGGGATCACTGCCGTGATCCCAGTACATGATGCCTTTCAGACCTTCCGATTTCAGGTATTCGCACTTGAGACGGATGGATTCCGGGTCATCATAGCTGATGAAGCTGCTGCCATTGAACAGGAACGGCGCCTTTGCCTCGTCGTCCCAGTAGCGGACGAATCCGTTCTTGTTGATATATTTTTCCACAAGGGCGGTATAGCCTTCCCCGTACTGCCCGAGGGACTGTGCGGTCTGGAAAAGCCCATGATTCATGTCCGGCACCCCGTCCCAGCGCCTTGCATAGAAGGCCGCGCCGATCACGATCCGGTCAAGGGGCACGCCGGCGGCATGGAAGGCGTCCACGCTGGACTTCACACTGCCGTCAAGGCGGTCGCCGGAGCTGGTGAACAGGTTTGTATGATGTCCGGATTCCCGGTGAAAGCCGTTGCGGATATCATAGGTCATGATCTGAATGTAGTCGCAGATGGCCGCGACCCGGTCGATCTGCGTGTCCCGGATGAAATAGCTGCCGGCCCCGGCCGCGATGGAGACGATCCTCTCTGTGCCCAGCACGTCGCGCAGCGCTTGGAGGAGCAGGGTGAAGTTTATTTTGTCCGAAGGGTCACAGTCGATCCCGGCGGAATCATTGCAGGGATATTCCCAGTCAATATCGATGCCGTCCAGCTCCCAGCGCTTCACGGCATCAAGACAGGAAGCGGCAAAAGCCCTCCGCCCTTCTTCTGTCCGGGACATGATGGAAAAACCGCCGGCTGTCCATCCGCCGACGGACAGCACAAACTTCAGATTCGGATTCAATGACCGGATACGCGCCACTTCACCGATGTGCGGCAGGTGACTCATATCCAGCAGGCCGTCCCGGATGACGCCGAATGCCAGGTTGATGTGTGTCAGCTGACGTGCATCTTCGGCTGTCACCGTTTCCAGTGCTCTGTCCGTTACATATCCCAGAATATAACGTTCCATCTGCATGCCCTCCGTCTGTTGAGTTTTCCGTCCTGTGGCATTAGGATAGCAAAAAATGTCATTGTGATCAACATGAATTGGATAATCTTGACAGGGACGCACAAAAAGGGTATAGTATGGAGGAAAATGATGGACAATCTGACTGGGGACCGACCAAAATAGAACAGTTTATATTTCTTGATCATAGTGTGGGGGGAATCTCTCTTGACGACCACTGCCTCGTCCAAAAAAAAGAAAAAGCCCTTTCTCGTACGGATGAAAGGCAACTGGGATTTGCTTTTTTTCTGCCTGCCGGGCATGATTCTGACCCTTATCTATCATTATATCCCCATCTATGGCGTGCAGATCGCATTCCGCAATTACAAGGCCAAGCGCGGCATCTGGGGCAGTGAATGGGTCGGACTGAAAAACTTTGAGCGCTTTTTCAATTCCGCCCAGGCCTGGCCGACGATCCGCAATACACTGGTGCTGAGCGCCTACAGCCTGATCGCGTCCTTCCCGGTGGCGGTCATCCTGGCGCTTCTGCTCAACAGCTTCCGGCACAAGCGGTACCGCAAGGTGATTCAGGCGGTGACCTATGCACCGCACTTCATTTCCACGGTGGTTATGTGCGGTATGCTGATCCTCTTCCTTTCCCCGCGCCTT
The DNA here is from genome assembly GCA_902775835.1 of uncultured Eubacteriales bacterium. The sequence continues at coordinate 3,711 of CACYNZ010000080.1, forward strand.
GGCGTGGTCAACACCGTTATCAAGTCCCTGGGCGGGGAGAGCATCAACTTCATGGGCAAGAGCTACATGTGGCGGCACATTTATGTGTGGAGCGGCATATGGCAGTCCATGGGCTGGAGCAGCGTCATTTACTTTGCCGCGCTTTCCGGCGTGAGCCCGGAATACCATGAGGCTGCCATTGTGGACGGCGCCACGAAATTCCAGCGGGTGCTGCATATCGACCTGCCGTTCCTTGCGCCGACCATGACCATGCTTCTCATCCTGAACTGCGGTTCCATTCTCTCCATCGGCTTTGAGAAAGCCTATGCCCTGCAGAATGACCTGAACATGGGTGTGTCGGAAATCATATCCACCTATGTGTATAAAGTGGGTCTGATCAACCGTGACATCAGCTTCTCCACCGCCATTGACCTGTTCAACTCGGTGGTCAATTCCATTCTGCTGATCACGGTGAACGGCATTACCCGCAAGCTCAGCGAGAACAGTCTCTGGTAAGAAAGGGGGAGCACAGTATGGAAGGCCCGCGCCATCTGAAACGGACCAGACAGGATGTCGTGTACGACACCATTATTTTCATTATTCTGACATTCATTCTGCTGATCGTCGCCTATCCGCTGTATTTCGTGATCATCTCCTCCTTTTCGGATCCTGTGGCGGTAGCCGGCGGCAAGGTGGTCTTCTATCCCATCGGCTTCACGCTGGACGGATACAAGGAAGTCTTCAAGACCAAGACCGTGGTGCGCGGCTTTGCCAACAGCCTCCTGTATTCCGCTGTGGGCGTGGGCGTGAACCTGGCCGTAACCCTGCCCACCGCCTATGCCATGAGCCGGAAGGATTTCCTGCTGCGCAAGCCCATCACGATTTTCTACATGGTGACCATGTTCATCGGCGGCGGCATGATGCCCACCTATCTCGTCATCCGTGACACCGGACTGCTCAACACCATGTGGGCTCTGATTCTGCCCGGCGCACTGGGCGTGTACAACATGATCGTTGCCCGCACCTTCTTCACCACGAACATTCCTCAGGAACTGATGGAAGCGGCCAAACTGGACGGCTGCGGAAACACGCGGTTCTTTATCTATGTGGTCATTCCGCTTTCCGGCGCGATCACGGCCATTCTCTTCCTGTACTACGGCGTCGGGCATTGGAACAGCTACTTCAGCGCCCTGCTCTACATCAATGACCGGACCAAATGGCCGCTGCAGCTGGAACTGCGCAATATTCTCCTGCTCAACTCCGTGAACAACACGTCCAAGACCCTGACGGAGGCGGAACTGAGAGAAAAGGAGCGCCTGGAAGCGCTGAAGGAAATGATGAAGTATTCCCTGATCATCATCTCCTCCGTGCCCGTGCTCGTGATCTATCCCTTCGTGCAGCGCCACTTCGTCAAGGGCGTCATGATCGGGTCCGTGAAGGGCTGAGACCTGCGGAAGCATTTCCGGCAGGCGGAAACTGTGAACCATGCATCCTTGTGAATGGATGTCATGATAAAAAATTTATACTAAGGAGGAAACCCTAATGAAGAAACTGGCACTGCTGCTGGCCCTGATGATGGTGACCGCATGCATCCCCGGACTGTCCCTGGCCTTCAATGAGACCGGACTTCCCATTGTGGACGAGACCTATACCTTCTCCATGATGATCGATGACAACGGCGTACCGGAAGACAAGATCTTCTATCCCTATCTGGAAGAGCAGACCAATGTTCATGTGGATCTTCAGCTGGCTCCCTATCAGGCTCAGCTCGAAAAGCTCGGTCTGGCCCTGAACAGCGGCGACTATGCCGACGTCATCGCCGGCTGGCTGCTGGGCACCAAGGACCTGATTGACCTGGGCATGGGCGATCAGACGTTCCTGCCTCTGGATGACCTCATTGCCAAGTACGCCCCCAATATCCAGGAAGTTCTGGAGATCCCGGGCGTCCGCGCTTCCATGACCCTGCCGGATGGACACATCTATTCCATCCCCTACGTTGTGGGTGAGCCTGAAGTCACCTACAAGCCCTACATCAACCAGGTATGGCTTGAGAATCTGGGACTGGAAATGCCCACCACCCCCGAAGAGCTGAAGAACGTTCTGATTGCCTTCCGCGATCAGGATGCCAACGGCAACGGCGACCCCAACGATGAAATCCCCTTCTCCGGCGACCCGAACAACCTCTCCATGGGCACCCTGGTGGGCTGGTGGGGCGTGGACGCCAACAGCGGCGCCAACACCAACTATCCCTTCTATGCCCTGGTGGACGGCAAGATTGAATTCTCCGCCAACAAGCCCGAGTTCAAGACCGCCATGGAATACTTCGCCGATCTGTATGCTGAGAAGCTGATCGACGAGGAAATCTTCACCCAGGATCTGGATACCTGGAAGTCCAAGGGCAAGCAGGACCTGTACGGCGTGTGCTTCGCCTACGGCCCCGGCGACTATTTCGACAATTTCGAGAAGAACACTCCTGAATACGAGAAGTACGGCGAGAACGCCTTCACCGGTCTGCCCGTGCTGAAGGGCTGCGACAAGCCTGTGTACTATCGCAACAGCTATGGCGTCACCCTGTTCCGGACCCAGGCCGTCATCACCGACAAGTGCGATGAAGAAAAGGCCGCCATCATCATCCGCTGGTTCGACAACCTGTACACCGCTGACAACTCTCAGCAGTCCCAGTCCGGCCCCATCGGCATCTGTATCGAGAAGCTGGGCGAAGGCCTGTACAGAGAACTGAGCCAGGACGACTGGACCGATGAAAAGAAGCAGGCCTATGACTGGGGCAACCGCTTCACTCAGTCCCTGTGCCGTTACTATCATGACAACGTGCTGCTCGGCGTGGGCAAGGAAGAGCCCGAGAAGAGCTTCATGGATCTGATGGATGAACTGTATGCTCCGTATCTGGACGAGCACTTCCCGGCCGTCTGGTCCACTAATGAAGACGACCTGGCCAAGGCTTCCACCCTGTCCACCGATATCAACACCTACATCAAGGGCAAGATCGCTCAGTGGATCTCCGGCGAAGCTGACATCAACGCCGAGTGGGACGCTTACTGCGAGCAGCTCAACGCGTATGGTCTGGAAGAACTGACCGAGATCCATCGCCGCGCGCTGGGTGAGATTGAATAATCCAATCCGTGTGATATGTGCGATTGCCTCTGCGGCATCTGCGGATAAAGCATAGGCACGAGGAGGACCGGCTGCCGGGTTCCGGGAGCCGGTCCTTCTTTTTCTCTGGTTGACGTGGGGAGAACCTGTATTGAGAAATCCCGGGAAAAGTGGTATACATTGTCTGGTTTTCCCATGATCAAAAAACCTTTGAAAGGATGTGTTTCATTCATGAAAAAGCTCCTTGCTATCCTGCTTGCATGCACCATGCTGTTTACCCTGGCGGGCACGGCGGTTCTGGCGGAGGACGAGCAGCCCCAGCCTGAAGGCGGAAAAAAGTTTGAAGGCAACTGGGCCGTGATGGGCGGTCTGGTTGAGATCTATTATGAAGAGGAAGGCTACCGCGTGCTGGTAGACCTCTGCAACAACGAGGACTGGAGCGGCGTGGAGTATGAGTACTCCTGCTACTATGTGGAGAACGAGGATGCCCTGGTGTCTATTTCTTCCGTCAAGACTCCCTACACCTCGGATGCGTCCACCTTTGACCGCACCAGGGGAGAGGCTGAGTATGAAGGCATGGACGAAGACGGCATGGAAACCGTGTTCACCATTGCGGAGAACGGAAGCCTTCACTGGGCGGACGGCCATGACAAGGGTGCCGGGGAAGATCTGGAATTCCGGAATATCGGCGCATTCAATGGCGCATGGCGTTCAGCAGAGGGTGAGGAGCCTGCCTGGGTGGAGTTCACCTGGGAAGGACTGGATGAGGAAAAGTACTATTATTCCGTGTATCTGCACCGCGGCGATGACGAAACCTATACCGAGTTCATCATGACCGGTACCTACAATGAAGAGACCGGCAAGCTCGAGTGTACCGGCAGCAATGTGGACACGGAGGACAAGGAGACCTACGAGGCTGTCTTCTCCCGGACCGAGGATGGAAAGCTTCTGTATGAAGCGGCCAACGGTATTGTCATGGAATATGACCTGCTGGGCGGCAGCCAGGGCTGATCCCGCCGCATTCCTTTTCTGGAATATACCCCTATGCAAAGAAAATGCCCGGTCTGCGGAAATCCGACAGACTGGGCTTTTTCTATCTGCGGCTGTGTCCGCCGGTTGACAACACCGGGCTCGATGATACACTAGACACAGACATTCGAAGATCGGGAAAAAGTGCGGTGCAGCAGTCGTTTCTGTCAGATGTATGGAGCATCCGGCTTTGCTGCAGGCGGGCATATGGCAGACATACAGTTTCAGCCGCCGATCAGAAGCAGAATCCATGCAGAGCCGTCAACTGCGGGCGGCGGAGAAGTCCGGAGGAATCTTTTATGAAATACCTGCAAAAACTAGGAAAGTCCCTGATGCTCCCGGTTTCCTGCCTGCCGGTCTGCGGCCTCCTGATGGGGCTGGGCTATCTGCTCTGTCCCGCTGCCATGCAGGGAGGCACCATGGAAGGGCTGGCCGCCCAGATCGGGTTTCTTCTCATCCGGGCGGGCGGAGCGCTGGTGGATCAGATTCCGCTGCTCTTTGCTGTCGGGGTGGGGATCGGGATGTCGGACGGAAGCGACGGCGTCGGCGGCCTTTCCGCACTGGTTTCCTGGCTGATGATCACGACATTGCTCAGCGTGGATACGGTGAAGACGCTGATTCCGGGGCTTGCGGAGGACACAGGGAAAACGCTTGCCTTTTCCAGGATCGCCAATCCCTTTATCGGCATACTCTCCGGCGTTATCGGGTCCTGGTGCTTCAACCGCTTCCATACGGTCCGGCTGCCGGACTGGCTTTCCTTTTTCAGCGGAAAGCGCTGCGTCACCATTTTCTCCGGCCTGGTTTCCGTTGCGGTGTCCTTTGTGCTGCTGTTCATCTGGCCGCTGTTCTTCTCAGGCCTTACGGCTGTCGGAAAGGAAATCGCGGATCTCGGAGCTCCCGGAGCCGGCATTTATGCGTTCCTGAACCGTCTGCTGATCCCGGTGGGCCTGCATCACGCGCTGAACAATGTGTTCTGGTTTGACACCATCGGCCTTGGTGATCTCAGCCATTTCTGGGCGGGGGAAACCAGCGCCGATGTCGGCTGGTCGCTGGGCATGTATATGTCCGGCTTCTTCCCCTGCATGATGTTCGGCGTGCCCGGCGCCGTGCTGGCAATGATCCGCAGCGTCAAGCCGGAAAAGCGGAAGGCTGTCTCGGGCATGCTTCTTTCCACCGCGGTCTGCGCCTTTGTCTGCGGCATTACGGAACCCTTTGAGTTCGCCTTCATGTTCCTCAGCCCTGTGCTGTATGTGGTATACGCCCTGCTCTACGGCATTGTTACCTACATAACGGTGATCTCCGGATTCCGTGCCGGGTTCTCCTTTTCCGGTGGTGCGACGGACCTGTTCTTCTCGGCGTCTCTGCCCGCGGCTCAGCGCACATGGCTGATCCTTCCCCTGGGGCTTCTGGCGTTCGTCCTCTTTTACGGTGTTTTCCGCTTCATGATTCAGAAGTGGAACCTGAAAACCCCGGGACGGGAGGAGAACACGGAATCCGTGCCTGGAAACGGTACCGCAGACCCGGTCACTGCGTCTTCCGGGGATCAGAACGGTATGGCCGGGACAATCCTCCGCGGGCTCGGGGGAGCGGAAAACATCCTTTCCCTGGATCACTGTGTGACAAGGCTGCGCCTGGAGCTTCGGGATCCCACCCTGCTCAACGAAGCCGTGATCCGCTCTACCGGTGTTCCAGGCATCATCCGTCCCGGAAAGAACGCGGTACAGGTCATTGTCGGCACGCATGTCCAGTTTGTGGCGGATGAAATGCGCCGCCTGTGCGCGGGAGAAAAACCGGCTGCGCCGGAGAAGGCGCGCTGGAAAGTCACCCGGAATGATCTGCTCTTCCGGAGTCTGCCCGATTTCAGCGGGCATCAGTTCGAGTATGTGCTCACTGATCCTGTGGGCATTCATGCGCGGCCGGCCGGCGCCATCGCGTCCATTGCGAAACAGTATGACTGCACCGTCACCGTTTCAGTGGGGGACAGGAGCTGCAACGCCGACAGCGTGGTCGCACTGATGGCGCTGGGCGCCTCGGAGGGTTCAAGGCTGACCATACGTGCTGCGGGACCGGATGCCGGGAAGGCGCTGGCAGCACTGTATCAGTATCTGGAGGAGAATCTGTGATGAATCGATATGCATGCTCCGTCGCACAGGAAGGCTTTGCAGCCGGGGAAGCCTTTGTCCTTTTCCGGCCGGGTGCTGCCAATGTACAGCCGGACGATCCGGCATCAGAAGCCGCGCGGCTGGAACGCGCCATTGCAGAGCTCAGCGGGCGTCTTTCCCGGGGAAGAGCGGACCAGACGCCTGAAGAAGCCGCCATCGCGGACGCGGAGATTCAGATCCTTCAGGGAGCGGATTTTGCGGCATATGCGCGTTCCCTGATTCTGGAAGAAGGTCTGAGTGCTTCACAGGCCGTATCCCGTACAGCCGAAAAACTCAGCGCCATGCTCGCATCCAGCGGAAACGAGTATATCCGGGCAAGAGGCGAAGATGTCCGCGGGCTTTCCGCAAGCCTTTCACTTCTTCTTGAAAAAACCGACGGCGGATTTCCGGACATGCCCTGCATTCTTGTGGCGGATGAACTGAGCCCTGCCCAGCTGCTTTCCATGCCGGAGCCGGAGCTGATCCGCGGCATCCTGACCTGCACCGGTTCCCGCACGTCCCATGTCTCCGTACTGGCGGGGAACAGCGGGATTCCGTACCTCTACGGGCTGGAAATGCCTGCTGAAAAGGTCCGCAGCGGGGATTATCTGATTCTGGATACCGAGCAGGGCTGCGTGCTGGTCAATCCGCCGGAGGAAGAGCGGCGGAAAGCGGAGGAAAAACAGCTGTCCATGGAAAAGCTGCGGAACATCCGGAAAACTCCGGGAACAGGTCCCGCAACCCGGACCCGGATCTTTGCCAATATTTCCGGCACCGAAAAAACGGAGGATCTTCTTGCCGCAGCGCCGGACGGCATCGGCCTGTTCCGCTCCGAGTTCCTGTTCATGGACCGGGATGCCCCGCCCTCTGAGGAAGAGCAGTACCAGGCATACCGGCGGATCGCGGAAGCCATGCAGGAAAGGGAAGTCACCATCCGGACCATGGATATCGGCTCGGACAAAAAGGCGGACTGGCTGAAGCTGCCCCAGGAAGCTAACCCGGCGCTTGGGCTGCGTGGGCTGCGGGTGCAACTGGAGCACAGGGATCTTTTCCGTGTGCAGCTCAGGGCATTGCTTCGCGCGGCCGCCTGCGGCCATATCCGGATCATGGTCCCTATGATCGCGTCCCTGTGGGAAGTGGAGGAAGTGCAGGCGGAAATTGACAGCGCGGCCGCTGAGCTGGAACACGCGTCTGTTCCGTTCCGCATTCCGGAACTGGGCGTCATGATTGAAACCCCGGCGGCGGTCATGATCGCGCCGGAGCTGGCTGGCCGGGTCCGGTTCTTCAGCATCGGCACCAATGACCTGACCCAGTATACCCTGGCGGTGGACAGGGAAGCGCAGCATCTGGAGCGATACGCAGATCCGCAGCACGAAGCGGTTTTCCGCATGATCAGACTTGCGGTGGATGCGGCGCATAAACAGAAGATTCCGGTGGCCGTCTGCGGCGAGCTCGCAGGCCGGCCGGGTGCGCTGGAAAGGCTGATCCGGCTTGGCGTGGACGAGCTCTCCGTCTCCGTCGCGAAAATCTCTGCTGTACGTCAGCTGGCTGCACAGGCGGAGCGTGAAATCCACTCCGGCAGCGAAGAAAAACACGGTATATACGCACCGGCGGAAGGTGAGCTGGTCCCCATGGCGGACATTCCGGATCCGGTGTTTTCAGGGGGAACCATGGGCGAGTGCGTGGGCATTCTGTCCGAGGACGGAAAGATCTATGCCCCGTTCACCGGCACTGTCAGCACGGTTGCACGGACAGGTCACGCCATTTCCTTCTCCGGCTCCGGCGAAGAGGTCCTCGTGCATGTGGGCATCGATACGGTTCAGCTGAAGGGAGAAGGCTTCCACGTCCTTGTCAGGGAAGGTGATTCCGTGCAGCGGGGGCAGCTGGTCATGGAGGCGGACTGCCCTCTGATCCGCACCAGAGGCCTGAACCCCATGGTTATCGTGGTGCGCCTGAATACGCCGAAAGACCGGTGAATGCGCCCGGTTCAGGAACGGATACCTGCATTGATACAGGAAGCGGGCACAGATATACTTTCCCATCATGAAGGTTCTCAGAAGAGAAAAAAAGACTCCATATACGCGCACAGGCGCAGAAGTGAAGGAGGCGGCAGGAATGCCCTTTGATCAGACAACGCTTGGAGCACTGCTCAGCGATCCACGCATACAGCCGGTCGCCGCGGACGCCATCCGGGGCCGGGATCTCCGGAAAGAGGAACTGTGGAACAGGACACTGGGACAGATCCGTGAAGAACAGCTGCTGTCAGGTGATCTCGAAGCCGGATTTGACCGG
>CACYNZ010000081.1 GCA_902775835.1 uncultured Eubacteriales bacterium
CGCCCGCTGTCACCATGACCTTCAGCCCCTGAAAATCATTTCGGGGGCAGGGCAGTCCGCAGGCTGTTTTGACAATATCCACAGGCTCGCTCATGCGGCCCACTCCTTCGTCCCCGCATGCCAGATGCCCGCCCTCGGGGCCCACAAAGCATACGCCTCTGGAACGGAGGGTTTCCACATTCTGCCGGGTGGCCACATGCTGCCACATGCGCGTATTCATGGCCGGCGCCAGCAGCACCGGGCACTGACAGGCAAGAATTGTGGTGGAAAGCATATCGTCTGCAAGGCCCACGGCCATTTTGGCCATGATATTGGCGGTTGCCGGCGCCACCAGCATGAGGTCCGCCGCCTTGGCCAGGGCCACATGCTCCACTTCCCAGCGCTCCGGGCGGTCAAACGTGTCCACTACCACCGGATTCGAGGAAAGCGTTTCCATGGTAAGCGGCGTAATGAACTCTGTCCCGTTGCGGGTCATGATCACATGCACCTTTGCGCCGAGCTTGCGCAGCCGCGACACGATCTCGGCGCTCTTATAGGCCGCTATGCCGCCCGTCACGCCGAGGACCACGGTTTTCCCGTTCAGGGACGGGATCGGATCACTCACGTTCTTCCTCCATTTCCACAGGCTTTTCATAGGTGACAAGCCCGCGGTTGATCTCTTCCACCGCCACGCCCAGCGGCTTCATGTCCTTGACATCCACCAGAGGCTGAGCTCCGGCTACCAGCTGACGTCCGCGCTTGGACGCTTCCACCACCAGGGTATACCGGGTATCCGCCTTGTCCAGCAGTTCCAGCACATTGGGTTCAACAATCGACATAATCTTTTCCTCCCTGACTTATTCGTATTTCCATGCACTCACATGCAGTCTGCAGGCTTTTCCGTTTTTTCCGGCACCTCCGGATCATAGCGCAGCGTTCTGTGCTGTTCCGCCTGAATGATGTCCCAGAGGCTTTCAAAGGCGGCATCCGCATCATCATTGATCAGCTGATACTGATACAGGTGTTTTTTCAGGACTTCCTGATGTCCGTTCTTCAGCCTGAGCTGAATATCCGCCTCGGATTCCGTCTGCCTTCCGCGAAGCCGCTTTTCCAGTTCCTCGAAGCTGGGCGGCAGGAGAAAGACGCTGACGCATTCCGGCATGCCGGCCATGACCTGCTCCGCGCCCTGGGTATCAATGTCCAGCACAATGCTCTCGCCTCTGGAAATCGCTTCCTCCACGTCCCGGCGCAGTGTGCCGTAATGATGTCCGTGAACCATCGCGCTTTCCAGGAAAGCGCCCTCCTGCTTCAGCCGGGCAAAGGCATCCTCGTCCAGGAAATGATAATGCACATCCTCAATCTCGCCGGGGCGCTTTTCCCGGGTGGTGCAGCTGATGGAAAAGCGGAAACTGCTGTCCCGCTCAAACAGCTTCTTCAGAAGTGTTCCCTTCCCGCACCCGGATGGTCCCGAAATCACCAGCAGCATTCCGCGTTTCCCGTTCTGTGCCATGATTCAATCCTCCCCGGCGTTCGTATCCTCGACACTTTCATTCTTCCGGTCATTGATCCGGGCTGCAATGGTCTCCGTCTGCAGCGGAGAGAGAATCAGATGGCCGGAATCCATGACCAGCACAGCCTTGGTGCGCTTCCCGCAGGTGGCGTCAATCACCCTGCGGTCCTCGCGTTCCTCCTGGACAAGCCGGCGCATGGGCGCCGAATCCGGAGAAACCACGGCGATCACGCGCTGGGCATTGATCATGTTTCCATATCCCACACTGATCATTTTCATGATACTGCCCTCACTCCACGTTCTGAACCTGTTCGCGCATTTTCTCGATCTCGCTCTTCATTTCCAGCACCAGATTTGTCAGCGTCTGGCTCGCGGACTTGGAGGCAATCGTGTTCGCTTCCCGGTTCATTTCCTGGATCAGAAAATCCATTTTCTTGCCGATGTCCGATTCCGCCTTCAGATAAACGTCCATCTGCCCGAAATGGCTCTCCAGTCTGGCCAGTTCCTCGTCCACCGCGCAGCGGTCCGCCATAAGCGCCACTTCCTGGGCAAGGCGCTGCGGATCAACGGCACTCACATCCGCCGCGGAAAGACGTTCCGTAAGCTTTTCCCGGAACAGCACCGGTGCTTCCGGTGCCACGCGCACCATGGACTCACGCAGTTCCCGGGCCAGCTCCAGATGGGTCTTCAGGTCTCTGCGGAGATTCGCGCCTTCGCGCTCGCGCATGTCCACCAGCTGCTTCAGCGCGTCGCGCATGGCCTGTTCCGTCAGTGCGCGAACGGCGTCTTCGTCCATTTCCCTGGCACCCAGCGTGCACACGCCGTTCAGGGAGAGCAGCTGATCCATGCTCAGCTCTGCCGGAATCCCGGTCAGCTTTCCGAGCTCCGCGGCCTGACGCAGATAATCCGCCGCCACGCCCATATCCACTTTCACACCGGTGTCTGCACCGGACGTGGATGCGATGGAGAGCGAAACCTCCACATGCCCGCGCTTCAGGAACTCAGCAAGACAGCGCCGGATGGTTTCCTCCAGGAAGGACTGTTCCCGGTTCAGCCGGATTGCAGGATCCAGAAAGCGGTGATTCACACTGCGGATCACCACATCCACTTCCCACTGTTCGCCGGCGGCTTTTCCCCGGCCATATCCCGTCATGCTGCGCAAACGGCATCCGCTCCTTTCCATGGATACCTTTACAGTATAGCACGTGAAAGTCAACATGGGCAAGGAAAAATCCATTATTTTCCGCAAACCCGGCTGTTCTTCCGCACACGCCCATACCGCTTCCTGCCCGCCTCGCAAAAACATGCCGTCTGCAGCCTCAGCCGCAGCGGCATGTATGCGCTCAGGTTTCCGTTTCCTCCGGCCGGGGCGTGCCCACAAAGAACAGTGCAACCGTGCCGGGGCCTGTATGACTGCCGATGGTGGGCCCGATATTGAAGATCCGGACCTTCCCCTTCAGCTTCGGGAAGCTTTCCTCCACCAGGTCCTTCACCGCCGAGGCATCCTCGTAGCAGGCAGACTGGCTCAGATAGCAGTATCCGTCATAATCACGTCCGTTCTCCGCGCTGTCCTCCATCTTTTCCACAATCCTGCGGATCACGCGCTTCTTGGTGCGGATTTTTTCCCGTGGAATCAGCCGGCCCTTGTAGTCCACATTCAGAAGCGGGCAGATATTGAGCAGATTTCCGACGAAGCCGGCCGTGCGCGTCACGCGCCCGCCCTTGATATAGAACTTCAGGTCCGTGGAGAAGAACCAGTGATGCACTTTCAGCCGGTTCTCCTCAATCCATTTTGCGTTCTCCTCAATGGTCATGCCCGCATCGCGGTTGTCCGCGATCAGCTCCATCAGGAGTCCGAAACCGGAGGACGCCGCCAGGGAGTCCATCACCATGATTTTCCGGTCCGGGTACTTTTCCCGGAGCACGTCCCTGGCCAGATAGGCAGAGTTCACTGTACCGGAAATACCCGAGGACAGATCCACATGCAGCACATCCAGGCCTTTCTTCAGGAACCCTTCAAAAAACTCCGCATACTCGCCCATGTTGATCTGTGAAGTGCGCGTTTCGGCACCCATATCCATCCGGTGGTAAAACTCATCCATCTCGATGGATGTTCCCATGTCATCCCGCATGTCCACACCGTCGAGCTGAAAATGAAAGGGAATAAAGGCGATCTCTCTCTCAGCCAGTCTGGCTGTCGTAAGATCGCAGGTGGATGAGCAGCTAATCACGTAAGCCATTGGAACGTCAGTCCTTTCTGTAAGCCAAGCATCATAACCGATACTATGCTACGACATTTTTTCATTCCTTGCAAGCTTCTCCGCTGCCGAACATGGCCCGGTATTCCGCCTGACCTTCCTCGAAAGCATTCCTGCCCTCCGCATCGATGGCCACCACCAGCGGCAGGTTCTCCACCTGCAGCTTTTTGACGCTTTCCGGTCCAAGGTCATCCCAGGCAATGACTTCCAGGGAGCGGATGCAGCCAGCCATGAGCGCGGCGGCGCCGCCGATGGCGATAAAGTATACCGCGCCATTTTTGCGCATGGATTCCACCACGGCCGGTCCGCGGCCGCCCTTGCCGATCATGCCCGCCAGGCCCTGATCCAGAAGCCTCGGCGTGAACATGTCCATTCTGACCGAAGTGGTAGGCCCGATAGCGCCTACCACTTCACCCGGACGGGCCGGCGTGGGGCCGGCATAGTATACCACCTGTCCGCGCGGATCAAAGGGCAGAGGTTCTCCACGGTCCAGGCAGTCCATCATGCGCATGTGCGCCGCATCCCGGGCGGTATAGATCGTGCCGCTCAGCGTCACCGTATCCCCGGCGTGCAGCTGACGGATCACCTCAGGGGTCAAAGGCGTGGTGATATGCATGTCCCATCCTCCTTCTTACAGTACAGCGCTTGCGTGACGCGTGGCATGACAGGATACATTGACTGCCACCGGCAGGGACGCAATATGGCAGGGCAGCGCACGGATCTTCACCGACAGGCATGTGGTGTCACCGCCCAGGCCCTGGGGCCCGATACCCGACGCGTTCACTTCCGCCAGCAGTTCCTGCTCAAGATTCGCATAGAAGGGATCCGGATGCACGCGGTCCAGGGGCTCCAGAAGCGCTTCCTTGGCCAGCAGCGCGACGGTCTCGAAATTGCCGCCGATCCCGATGCCGAGAATCATGGGCGGGCATGGGTTCGCACCGGCCAGTTTTACCGTTTCCATTACAAACCGGCGCACGCCCGCAACGCCCTGACCGGGCGTCAGCATGGCCAGCCGGGACATGTTTTCCGATCCCGCGCCTTTAGGGGCCACGGTCAGGGTCAGACGGTCGCCTTCCACCATCCGCACATGCACCATGGGCGGCGTGTTGTCGCCCGTGTTCGTCCTGCGCAGCGGATCCGCCACCATGCTCTTGCGCAGATACCCGCGCACATATCCCTGACTGACACCCTCGCGTACCGCGTCCATGAGACTGCCCTGTACATGCACGTCCTGGCCCAGGTCCACGAAAACGACGGCCGTTCCGGTGTCCTGGCAGATGGGAATGCCGGTATTGCGCGCAATGTCCGCATTCTCGGACAGCACGCCCAGGATTTCCCGGGCCTTTGGAAAACGCTCCGTACGCCCGGCCTTTTCCAGCGCGGCGTCCACATCCTCCGGCAGAAGGGTGCATGCACGGATGCACAGTTCCGCCACTGTTGATACGATCTCATCAGCCATGATTTCGCGCATGCTCATTCCTCCCAGATTCTGCGCAGCCGCAGCGCTGCCGACTTTACCGCGTTTTTGCGGTGTCCGTTTTCCACAAGCCTCTCCTGCGCCTCGCGCAGGGATATGCCTTCGAGCATGAGCCGTGTCAGCAGGAGTTCCTCCTCCAGCGGCTGCTCTTCCCGGGGTGCTTCCTCTTCCGGCGGCAGGCTCTGCATATCCAGCACAATGCAGTACTCGCCCTTTTCCGTCTTCGGATTGGCGCGCATTATTTCCAGGACCTCGCTGACCGGTCCCCGGAGCGTTTTTTCATGAAGCTTGGTCAGGTCGCAGGAAACACTGACAAACACACCGGGAAGCACCCGGCTTACGCTTTCCATCAGGTCCAGCACCCGGAACGGGGATTCATAGACCACGGCTGCCCGGCGCTCCCCGGCCATGGCCTTGAGCTTTTCTTCCAGGTCCCTGCGCTCCCTGGGCAGGAAACCGTAGAATGTCCACTCCCTGCCCTCAATGCCGCTGACGGAAAGCGCGGACGGCGCCGCGCAGGGTCCCGGAACCGAGAGCACTTCAATGCCCAGAGCTGCGCACTCGCGCACCAGCATGTAGCCCGGATCCGAGATGCAGGGCATGCCCGCGTCCGTCACCAGCGCGGCATTCAGGTCTTCCTCCAGAATCCTCCGGGCCGCGCCTGCGGCCTTTTCCATTTCATTGTGCCTGTGCATGGACTGGAGCGGCGTATGCAGATCAAACACCTGCATCAGCTTCATGGTCACCCGCGTATCCTCCGCGTAGATGATATCCGCCTGCGCAAGCGTTTCCCTGAGCCTGGCGGAAGCATCCTGAAGATTGCCGATGGGCGTGCCCGCCACATAGAGCTTAGCCATCTTCCTCCACCCTTTCGCATACCCTCAGAATCGCGCTTCTGGCGCGCGCATTCCGTTCCACTTCCGCTTTCCCGGGCTTGATGGCGCCTCCGCCGAGAACCCTGACCTTCTGCCGGCGCCCGCAGACACACACCGGGAAGCTGGGCGGGCATATACACGGATGCTGCAGCCTCTGCATGGTCCGCTTCACGATCCGGTCCTCCAGGGAATGAAAGGTAATGACCAGCAGGCGTCCGCCGGGCTCGAGCAGGTCCGCAAAGTCTTCCAGCGCCTTTTCCAGCGGGTCCAGCTCATCGTTCACCGCGATGCGCACCGCCTGGAACGTGCGCCGTGCCGGATGCCCGTCATCCCTGCGGCGCACCGCCTTCGGAATGGCGGCATCCACACAGGCCACCAGATCGCCCGTAGTCGCAAGCGGCGATTTTGCCCTGCGCTCACAGATGATTGCGGCAATGCGCGCTGCCCATTTTTCCTCACTGTAGTCCCGCAGGATCCGTGCGATTTCCTTTTCAGGCCAGGTGTTGAGCAGTTCCGCGGCGGTCAGGCCCTGGCTCTGGTCCATGCGCATGTCCAGAGGCGCATCCTGATGATAGGAAAACCCGCGTTCCCCCTCGTCCAGCTGATGCGAGGAAACGCCCAGGTCCAGCAGCACGCCCTGCACCTTTTCAATCCCCTGCGCCCTCAGGAGCTCCGCGCCGTCATGGAAATTCCCGTGCAGGGCGTGGAATCCGGGAAACGCAGTGAGCCGGGCCGTGGCCGCCGCAATGGCCTCCGTGTCACGGTCAATGCCGTACACCGTCACGCCCGGTGCCGAGCGGAGCATGCCTTCCGTGTGTCCGCCGCCGCCAAGCGTACCGTCCACATAGATGCCGTTTTCCCGCACCTGCATCCATTCCATGACCTCATCATACAGCACCGGCGTATGCTGAAACTCCATGCTCTCACCCGTTCCTTTTCCGCAGGGTCAGGGATGCCCGCCAGATAGGTGGCGGGCATCCCCTGAAATTATTGTTCCTTCAGTTCGCGGATCCGCTGCTGCACGGCTTCGGCCTTGAGCCGGTTGCTCTCCAGCTTTGCCTTTTCCTGCTCCACAAGCTGGGCAGGAGCCTTGGACACGAATCCGGGATTGTTCAGTTTTCCTTCCGCACGGGCGATTTCCTTGCCAAGGTTCTCCAGTTCCTTGTTCAGGCGCTGAATCTCCTTTTCAAAGTCCACCAGGTCTCCCAGCGGAATATAGAGTGTTCCGGTGTGGCCCACAGCCGACACCGTCTTTTCCGTGACCTCAGAGGCACTGCCCACCAGTGCGCAGTCGGAAGCACCGGCGAGACGCTTGAAGTACGGGAACGCGTGCTCAATGGCATGTGCCCAGCCCTCAGCGGGCAGGAACATGATCCTGGTGCGGCGGGAAGCCGGCACGTTCATTTCCGTGCGCAGGTTGCGGACCGCGCGGATGGCCTCCATGATGCCTTCCATTTCCTTCTCGTCCTCGGGGAACATGAGCTCGGATTTCACTTCCGGCCAGGCCTTCAGCATCAGGAAGCCCTCGCTGCCGGGCAGATAATGGTACACCTGCTCGGTGAGGAACGGCATGAAGGGATGCAGCAGCTTCAGCAGGCCTTCCAGCACATACAGAAGCACTGCCTGCACATTCTGCTTCTTCTCCGCGTCATCGCCCAGGAGCCAGGGCTTGGCCAGTTCGATGTACCAGTCGCAGAACTCGGACCAGGCAAAGTCATAGATCCGGTTCGCGCTCAGGCCGAAATCGCCTTCCTCGTTATGGCTGGAGATGTCAGCCACAGCCTCGTGGAACCGGGTAAGGATCCACTTGTCGGCCGTGGACAGCAGCTCGGGGCAGATATCATGACGCGCATCCACGTTCATCAGCACGAAACGGCTGGCGTTCCACACCTTGTTGGCGAAGTTTCTGGCGCTCTCCACCTTTTCACGGGAATAGCGGGTATCGTTTCCGGGGCTCACGCCCATCACCAGGGAGAATCGCAGCGCGTCGGCGCCGTATTCATCGATCACATCCAGCGGATCCACGCCGTTGCCCAGGGACTTGGACATCTTTCTGCCCAGCTCGTCACGCACAAGGCCGTGAATCAGCACGGTCTTGAACGGGGTCTCGCCCATGGCGTCCAGTCCGGAGAAGATCATGCGGCTCACCCAGAAGGTGATGATGTCATACCCGGTCACGAGCATGTCCGTAGGATAGAAGTACTTGAGGTCCTCCGTCTTTTCCGGCCAGCCCAGCGTGGAGAAGGGCCAGAGCGCGGACGAGAACCAGGTATCCAGCACGTCCTCATCCTGATGGATGTTCTTACTTCCGCAGCGTCCGCAGCAGCAGGGATCCTCACGGGCCACGGTCATCTCGCCGCAGTCATCGCAGTACCACACCGGAATCCGGTGACCCCACCAGAGCTGACGGGAAATGCACCAGTCGCGGATGTTCTCCATCCAGTTGAGGTAGTTCTTGCTGAAGCGCTCAGGCACAAACTTGGTGGTGCCGTTCTTCACCACTTCAATGGCCGGCTTGGCCAGGGGCTCCATCTTCACGAACCACTGCAGGGAGATCATGGGTTCAATGGTGGTATGGCAGCGGTAGCAGGTGCCCACCTCATGGCGGATCGGCTCCACGCTGCGCAGCAGGCCCTGTTCCTCCAGGTCATGCACAATCGCCTTGCGCGCTTCCCTGGTGGTCATGCCGGCATACTTCCCGCAGTCAATCACCCGGGCTTCGCCCACGGCGGCCTTGCCGGACTCGAACAGCTCATCATTGGCCTTCTTGTCCTCGGGACCGGTCATGCGTCCATCATAGGTAAAGACACGCACGATGGGAAGATCGTGGCGCTGGCCCACTTCATAGTCGTTCGGGTCATGCGCGGGGGTGATCTTCACCACGCCGGTACCCTTGGTCATGTCCGCATGCTCATCCAGCACGATCGGGATCTCACGGTTGATCAAAGGCAGGATCACGTGGCAGCCATGCAGATGCGCATAGCGCGGGTCGTTGGCATTGATGGCCACGGCCGTATCGCCCAGCATGGTTTCCGGACGCGTGGTGGCCAGCTCCAGCATTTCGCCGGTCTCCTTCACAGGATACAGGATATGCCAGAAATTGCCGTCCATGTCCGCATATTCCACTTCCGCATCGGAGATGGACGTTCCGCAGCACGGGCACCAGTTCACAAGACGGGTTCCGCGATAGATCAGTCCGCGTTCATACAGACTGCAGAACACCTCACGCACAGCGCGGGAGCAGCCCTCGTCCATGGTGAAGCGTTCCCGGCTCCAGTCGCAGGAAGCGCCCATGCGGCGCTGCTGCAGCGTGATCCGGTTGCCGTAGCGCTCTTTCCATGCCCAGGCGCGTTCCAGGAACTTTTCGCGTCCCAGGCTCTGCTTGGTCAGGCCTTCCGCTTCCATGGCCTCAATGATCTTGACTTCCGTGGCGATGGCAGCGTGGTCCGTGCCCGGCAGCCACAGGGTGGGATCCCCCTTCATCCGATGATAGCGGATGGCGGCATCCTGCAGCGTGCAGTCCATGGCATGTCCCATGTGCAGCTGACCGGTGATATTCGGCGGCGGCATGACAATGGTGAAGGGCTTTTTGCCTTCTTCCCGGTGTGCCACAAACGCGCCGGAGTTTTCCCAGGCCTCGTAGATTTCCTTTTCAATGGCCTGAGGATTGAATTTGGTTTCCATTTCGGCTCCGCGTGAACCTTCCATGTTTCCTCTCTCCTCTTTTATTTCTTACGGTGCAAACATCAGGATCATGCCGATCACGGCAGCGGCGCATCCGACAATCTTGATGATCATGTCGGTTTTCTCCGGCGCCCGGGTGTTCAGCAGCCGGCTCAGCCATCCGGAGCCCAGTGCCCCGGCAGCCCCGACAATCACCAGGATGGCGCCGGGCGTCAGAAGACGCTGCATGACGCCTTCCGCCCATGTATTCATGAAGCGCACTCCCCTTCCGGATAAAAAAAAGCCCCTGTCCCCAAAGGACGGAGCTTGCCGTGGTACCACCTTACTTCGCATGATGAATCATCATCAGCCTTGTGTGCACGATAACGGGTGCAGCCGCACGGAACTACTGTAATCTTTCATCCCGCACTCTCCAAAAGCGACCTTCTCCTGCAGGGTCCGCAGACGGTCTTTCAGCCGGTGAACCGTCCTCTCTTGGCGTCCTTTCAGGATACTCCTCTTTCATCCGCGAGTATGTGAACCTTATCAGGCATCTTTCTTTTCGTCATCCATCTTGATGACTTCAACGCCGTCATAATAGCCGCAGAACTTGCATACATGATGGTCCAGCTTCATCTTGTGGCAGCGAGGGCATTCCACGATTGCGGGCTGCTCCAGCTTCCAGTTTGCACGACGGCTGTGTTTACGGGCCTTGGAAATTTTCCCCTTTGGAAGAGCCATATTCACACCTCCTCATCCATGATCCCCGAACCACGGGGTATGTCACGCCTGGCCTTATGATTGTTCCTTTGCCTGCAGCAGCTGCTGCAGCTGTGCAAAAGGATGCTGACCAGGCTCGTCCTTCTGCCGCTTCTGTTCTTTTCCGTCTCCGGCGTATGCCAGGAGTCCGACACAGTCCTCCCTGCAGAGCATCCGCAGAGGAAGATTCAGCATGGCATAGGACAGCGCGAGCTTTTCCAGTGAGATCCTGTATCCCTGATACGTGAAGATCTCATCATCCTCCGGATCGCCTTCCCTCAGGAAAGTTTCCCGGAAATCGGCTTCCACCGTGCACTGTGTCTCAGAAAGACAGTTGGCACAATGACCATGGACCACTACGTTCAGCTTTCCGTCCACCGTGACGTTCCCGTCATCATCCGAAACAAAGCTGCCTCTGAGCCGGGCCGGATCGAAGACGAGCTCGTCACCGTATACCGTCTGCGGAGCAATGGCCTGCTCCTCATCAAAGGCATATTGCGTACCGGGATTCCGGGTGCACTCTGAAACGTCCAGCATTCCCCAGGTCCTCCTTCATCGTGACCATATCGCATTATATAGGCGCAATTCGCTTTTGTCAACACAGTTTTTTTGTGAAATGGGCCGCTCTCCGGCCCATCCCGGTGAGCACAGGCTCAGCGCTGGAGCAGGTAGGTGGCCGCCTCATCAGCCACATGGATCACCCAGGCCAGCGGATACCTGCTGTAGGCCGCGCTGACATCGCGCACGGTGGCGGCGCTTCCGTCGGCAAACCCCATATGGCAGTTGATGGCCACAGCCTCCTCCTGCTTCAGTTCCTTCATATAATACTGGACAATATACACACTCTTGGAGCCGTGGCCGCCAAAGGCAAAACGCTCGTCAATGGTGTAGACCGGCACTTCCACCCAGGTGCCGTTGACCTTCTGGTTCTTCTTGTCCTTCTTGTAGAAGTTGACCTTGCAGACATCATGGAAGAGGGCGGCAACCGTCAGGGATTCCTCACTGATTTCCCCGTCGCACAGGGGGGCGACGCGTTTGGCATAGTCGTACACGTCCAGTGAATGCTGGCACAGTCCGCCTTCATAGGCACCATGGTAGCGCGTGCTTGCCGGCGCGGTGAAGAAGTCCGATTTCTCCATCCATCCCAGAAGGTCTTCCAGACCGTCCCGGTGAATGTTTTCCCGGCAGAGGCTCAGAAACCGTTCCTTCTGCGCGTTCAGATCAAGTTCCATCGTGTCTCCCCTTCCTTTCCTGCAAAGGAAAACACCGGGCGGAGCATTCCTCGGCCCCGCCCGGTGCAGATTCCGGAATCTTACTTGGACACCAGTTCCAGGGTGTCGCGGGCAATCATGATTTCCTCGTTGGTGGGGATCACCAGGACCTTCACGCGGCTGTCATCACTGGAGATCACGCACTCGGTGGCATGACCGTCAGCGCAGGCCGCGTTGCGGGCATGGTCCAGCTTGACGCCCAGGAATTCCATGTTGCTCATGATCCGCTCACGCAGAGCGCCGTTGTTCTCACCGATGCCGGCGGTGAACACGATCATGTCCACACCGCCCATGGCGGCGGCATAGGCGCCGATGTACTTCTTGATGCCGTACACGAGCATGTCGCGGGCCAGCATGGCGTTGCCGTCATACTTGTCAGCAGCAGCATCGATATCGCGCATGTCGCTGGACAGGCCGCTGATGCCCAGCAGACCG
>CACYNZ010000082.1 GCA_902775835.1 uncultured Eubacteriales bacterium
CCGTGACTTCACTTCCCGCCTGCCTTTCAGACACAAAGAGGAAAAGACAGAAGACCAGGAAGAGGAGGACACCGTGGAAGAAAAAAACAATGATGAAGCCGGGCAGTGACATCTGCCCTTCAGACTGTCCAGGCATATGCCCGGACAGTCTTTTTCCGTATACGCCGGGCATATGCCTGTGCCCGTTTCCGCTTCCAGACGGAGAAATATTATTTTCCTGTTTCAGCTGCCATTCCGCTTCCCGGTGCGTATCAACAGAGGAAGAGCCGGAAATCTGCTCAAAATCAGCTGCATTGCGGAATGACCCGCGGAAAGGGGAACAACATGGATATACTGCACTGGAACAGCGATCTGACCACCCTGACGGATGCCCCGGCATTCCTGTCCCGTTTTTTCACATGCCCGGCAAAACCCTGTCCTTTTCACAGTCATGCTCTGCATGATCGTTTTTTGTCTTTTTCCCGTCCCCGCACTCTGCAGAAGCCAGAACACGCAGGAAAAACTGGCCTGAAAGAGAATGTATAATTCTATAAGACCATATTCCTGCACCCGGAGCAGAAGCACGGTTTTTCCATCATTCCTGCACGCCTGTTTCCCGGTGCCATCTCCCCTATACAATCCATTCATACTCCAGCCTGACCGAAAGCTGTGTCGATATGAAAGAAAAGAAATGGATCCTGTATTCCCTGGCCGCGGCACTGCTTGCCTGCGCTGTCATCTGGGCCGGTGCCCTGAAACGCGTGGACCGCTGGGTGCAGGACGCGCTGTTCCAGCATCCGGCCGCGACCAATACGGATATCGTGCTGATCGGCATTGACGAAACCGCGCTTGACGTGTTCGGACCCTATCATACCTGGGACCGGAACATCATGGCCTCCGCCCTGGAAAAGCTGGCCGAAGACCCGGACAGTCTGCCCGCTGCCGTAGCCGTGGATATTCTCTATGCCGGAGCCAGCTCCGCACAGGCCGACAGCCGGCTCGCCGAAGCTGCCCGCAGACTCGGCTGCGTCGTCACCGCCACCGCGGCGGAATACGGTGAGGAAATCACCTGGGAAAACGGCCGGGCCATTGCCCGGAACACGTCCGCTGTGGTGGATTACCTGGAACCCTACCCGGAACTGAAGGAATCCACCGTCCAGGGACATATCAATATCATGTATGACATGGACGGAATTCTCCGCCATTCCATGCTCTATGAGGACATTCCGGGACAGGGACGCGTCTATTCCATGGCCTACCGCACCGCCGAGCTCTACTGTGCGCGCCGCGGTCTGCCCATGCCGAAACCCCGGAGCAATGATTCCGGTTTCTTCTATATTCCCTACTATGCGCGCTCCGGCGGTTATGATGACGGCCTCTCCCTTGCCGCCCTGATTGCCGGCAAAATCCCGCCGGGCTTCTGGAAAGACAAGATCGTGCTGATCGGGCCCTATGCCGCTTCCCTGCAGGACGCCTATTTCACCGCCATTGACCGGGCGGAGCAGATGAACGGCGTGGAAATCCAGGCCAATATCATTCAGGGCATGCTGGAAGGCCGCAGTCTTCAGGAAATCGGCGATCTTCCCCAGCTGATTGCGCTGTTCCTGCTCTGCGCAGGAGCCATGATGCTGTTTCTGCGTCTCAGGGTGCTGCACGGGGCCAGTGCCTGCGCGGGCCTGATTGTCTTTGGCGCTGTCCTGTCCTTTGTCATGTATCGGCTGGGGTATGTGACGCACCCGCTCTGGCTGCCCGCCTGCGCACTGGTGCTCTACGTCGCGGCGCTTGCCGTGCATTATCTGCACGCCGCCTGGGCACGGCATGCGCTGGAGCTCGAAAAACAGCGCATCACCACCGAGCTTTCCCTGGCCACCAGGATTCAGGAAAGCGCACTGCTGCGCACATTCCCGGCCTTCCCGGAGAGAAGCGAGTTTGACCTGCACGCCTCCATGACGCCTGCCAAGGAAGTCGGCGGGGATCTGTATGATTTCTTCATGCCAGATGACGACCACCTGGTTCTTCTCATCGGCGATGTATCCGGCAAAGGCATTCCCGCCGCCCTGTTCATGATGGTGGCCGTGGCGCTGCTGCGGCACGTGGCCATGCGTGAACCGAGCCCGGCCGCCGTGCTGAAAGCGGTCAATGAAGAAATCTGCGCCCGGAACCCGGCTGAAATGTTTGTTACGGTCTGGCTCGGCGTGCTGGAAATCTCCACCGGCCGTCTCACCTGCGCCAATGCCGGGCATGAGTATCCGGCCTTCCGGGAATCCGGCGGATCCTTTGAGCTGTACAAGGACCGGCACGGGTTTGTGCTCGGCGGCATGGACGGCGTACGCTACCGGGAGTACGAGATTCAGATGACCCCCGGTTCCCGGATCTTCGTCTACACCGACGGCGTTGCCGAAGCCACCAACGCGGAGAACGAGCTTTTCGGCACAGACCGCATGATTGAAGCCCTGCGCTCGGCACAGGACGGTTCTCCCCGGGAAATCCTCAGTGCTGTGGACACTGCCGTGTCCGCTTTCGTGGGCAGCGCTCCGCAGTTTGATGATCTGACCATGCTTTGTCTTCAGTATAACGGAAAGAAAGAATGAGGGAAGTATCATGAAGAGCATTTCAAAGTACCTTGCATTCCTGCTTGGCCTGTGCCTCGTCCTGAGCTCTGCCGTTTCCTCTTTTGCGGAAAGCTACACGGGCGATGTCCTGCGGCTCCTGCGCTTTGACGGCGATGTGGCCATTTCAGACGCGCAGGGCAATGACCGCTTCGTCATGGAGAACGTCCGTTTCTCCAGCGGCGAAACCCTGAAGACCGGCACGTCTTCGGCCGCATCCGTAAGCCTGGATACGGACCGGATTGTGTCGCTGGACGAGGAAACCAAGGTCGCGTTCCAGCAGCAGGGCAGCCATATGGAAATGCACCTTGAGCAGGGCGAACTGTTTCTGGACGTGAGCAGCAAGCTCGACGAGAATGAGAGCCTGGATATCCATACCACCACCCTGACCGTGGGCATCCGCGGAACCATTGTCGCCGTGAGCGCACATCCCGATGAAAGCGGAAAACAGGTCAGCTGCCTGATGGTGCTGGAGGGCACGGCCCAGGCTTCGTTCGGGGATCAGGCGATTCCGGTGCAGGCCGGAGAAATCCTCTATGTCCCCGGCCTGGAAAAGGACGCGGCATATACGCACCGGGTCATTGAAGCCCAGGATATTTCGGAGTTCGTGAAAACGCAGTCTGCGGACCCGTCCGTCTCCGACAGAATCCCGCAGCTCCCCGGTCTGCAGGCAGATACGAAAGGCAGCGCGGATCCGTACGCGGCCGGCGGGGACTGGACTGTGGACACTGCCGTCACCTTCATCGCCCAGAGCGCCAGCAAGATCTATGACGGCACGCCGCTCACCCGCACGGATGCCGTACTCGTCACCGGCCTGCCCGACGGCTTCACCTTCAGCGCTTCCGCCGGCGGAAGCATCACCAATGCCGGAAACGCGGAAAACCCGGTCACGGAATATGCCATCTTCAACGAAAGCGGCGAAGTGGTGACCAATCATTTTACCGGCATTGAAACCGTCTCCGGCACACTTGTGGTGGACGCCTCCCCCATGACTGTCTGGACCGGCAGCAATCAGAAGATCTATGACGGATACTATCTGAGAGAGCCCTCCGCCGGACTCTCGCTGCTTCCCCCCTCCACCGAGGAAAACATCGCATGTCTTCTTCCGGAAACCGCTGAGAATGCCCTGTACGGAATCAGCGGCAGCGTCATCGTGCACGGCACGGACCCGCTGACCGGAAAGACCGGTGAGACCGCGCTCGCCGCGGGTCATAGACTCACCGTGCGCCTTGATGAAAACGGACTGAGCTTTGTCGTGGAACCCATCCCGGAATCCGGGATTCCGGAGTCCATGCTACGCCTGTTCGCGCAGCGCAGTGACCTGCTTGAGCCTGCAGCCGCCGCGGCCGGCTGGGATCTGACTGCGGTCCGGGAGCGCATTGGCGCCCTTGAATCCGCGTCGGATACCATCCCCGACGAAGACCTCCTGCATGACCTGGCCAATGTCCAGCTGCAGATTGACTCTGCCGTCACGGACTATTCCATCCGCGCGATGACGGATGCGGAGGCGCATTTCACTCAGGTCACAGTCAATGAACTCATTACCGTTACCGCCACCGGCTCCAGACTGAACCCAGGCAGAGTGCCGAATACCTATGAAATCACCTGGGGTTCCATCGATCCGGCAAACTACGAGCTTCAGGAAAAGCTCGGCTTCCTCTGGGTCTATGATCCCCCGGCCACGCCCGAACCGCAGCCCACCCCCAAAACGCATGAGCATACAGAAGGTTCCATCATTTCCGTGACAGTTGCGGAAGCCACCTGCGAACAGAACGGTTTGCGCGAAGAAACCGTATACTGCTCCGGCTGCAATGAAATCATCCGCTCCACCCGCGTGACCATTCCCGCCCTCGGGCATACCGGCGGTACCGCAACCTGCCAGAACCCGGCAATATGCACGCGCTGCGGTAAAGCCTACGGCCCTCTGGGCAGCCATCA
The DNA here is from genome assembly GCA_902775835.1 of uncultured Eubacteriales bacterium. The sequence goes on from CACYNZ010000082.1 coordinate 4,527, forward strand.
GTTCCAGACCGTGCGCGAGGCAGTAGCTGCCACCTGCACCGAACCCGGCACCAGTGCCCTGCTCCGCTGCAGTGTATGCGGAGCCGAACAGGGCGGCGGCGAATCCGCGGCCGCGCTGGGACACAGCTGGGGTGAATGGGTCCAGACCAAGGCGGCCACCTGCCTGGAAGACGGCACGGAAACACGCACATGCCAGCGCTGCAAGGCCACGGAAACCCGGAGCATTGCAAAAACCGGGCATACGCCCAAAGACCCGGTCCGGGAGAATGTCGTTCCCGCAGAATGCCTGAAAAACGGCAGTCATGATGATGTGGTATACTGCGCTGTCTGTGGAACGCAGCTCAGCCGCACGACCGTTCCAGACCGTGCTCTGGGACACACCGGCGGCACAGCAACCTGCATAGAGCTTGCCGTCTGCACCCGCTGCGGTGAGGAATACGGCGACTATGGCGACCATCATTATGAATTAATAGAGAGCGTGAAACCCAACTGTTCGAATGCTGGATACAGCATTTCCCGGTGTACCATATGCAATGATGAACTCACAGAGGAAACAGATCCCGATCCCGATGCCCATGAATTTGACGAGTATGGGATTTGTATCTACTGCAGTATTTCCAAATCTGATCTCAAGCCCTGACAACGCAGAATACAAACTGTCTCAACACATGCAGACCTGTGGAAGCACCTGCCTGTTTAGATTCTGAAACGACACGGCAGTGAAATCCTCTTCTGTCCGGGAACCGTGAGCATATGCGTCTTCCCGGGCAGCAGACCGAAAAACACCGTGCACGGCAGGCACAGAGATCATTCCTCCTGCCTGAAACACTCATACACATATGAAAAACCGATGGTCAGCCTGTTTCAGGCTTTCCATCGGTTTTTTATGAGTTGCTTGTCAGTGAAGTCCAAAGAGCAGCACGGTCACACCTACAATCAGCAGGATCAGAAGCAGACAGGGCAGGCCGATCACCAGCAGGCCGGAAATATACATGGCCAGGGAATCCTTCTTTTCCAGCTGTGTCTCGTCTTCGTCCATGAGTTCCTGGCGATGCTTCTGGGATTCGCGCATGCTCAGGCCTCCTTCTTGGCCGTGTTGACCTTGAACAGGAAGTTCTTGTTCTCATCAAGCTTCCGTTCCGGATAATGACAGGCGCAGAAATGGTTCGGTTCAATCTCCACCAGGGGCGGCGGTACGCGCCGGCACTTATCCGTTGCCATATAGCAGCGGGTGCAGAACTTGCAGCCGGCAGGCGGATTCACCGGGCTGGGGATATTGCCTTCCAGAATAATGCGTTCCTTGTCCGCGGAATCGGCTTCCGTGGTGGGAATGGAGGAAAGCAGGGCCACGGTATAGGGATGGCGGGGATCATCGAAAATGGTCTTCTTGTCCGCCAGTTCCACAATGCTGCCCAGATACATCACGGCAATGCGGTCCGAAATGAACTTCACCACGGACAGGTCGTGAGAAATGAACATGTAGGTCAGATGCTGCTTTTCCTTCAGTTCCTGCAGAAGGTTGATGATCTGAGACTGAATGGACACGTCAAGAGCTGACACGCATTCGTCGCAGACCACAAACGTGGGCTGCACGGCAAGCGCGCGGGCAATGCAGATACGCTGGCGCTGACCGCCGGAAAACTGATGCGGATAACGGTGGAGCATATACTCCTGAAGTCCGCATTTTTCCATGGTCTCCACGATATAGGAACGCAGCCTGGGAGACCCATGCTTGAAGAAATGATGCGTTACCAGGCCTTCCTCAATGATCTGACCCACGGTGAAGCGGGGGTTCAGACTGGAATAGGGATCCTGGAAGATGATCTGCAGATTGCGGCGGAGGCTGCGCATTTCCTTCACGTTCAGACGGGCAAGGTCCACGCCGTTATCCAGCATGGCCTCATACTTGCAGAACTCAGGATCGTCCTTATACCGCGCCTTGACAGCGTCCAGCTTCTGCTGGAGCCCGGCGATGCGGCCATTGTGCTCATCCAGCGTCTTCTGCAGTGCGGCCACGGCTGCCTCGGCCTTTTCCTTCTTACTGATCAGGGCAGCCTTCTTGCCCTCTTCCGCTTCTGTAATGGCGTGCTCATAATGCTCCGCATTGACCTTCTGGATCTTCTGCTTTTCCAGCACCTGATTCCGCCTGCGGCTCTCCTGATAGATGTCCATGAGCAGCGCAGTGCCCTCGGAATCATTCTTTGCGAAGAACCCGCCCAGGATCTTGACGATATTGCTCAGGTTCGTCTTTTCATCGCACTGGGCAATATTGCAGTCCTGAAGCAGATAGAAGTCGGCACCGTCTTCCCCGCCGGCCTCTTTCACCTTCTTTTCCAGTTCACGTGCCTTGGCAGAGGCTTTCTCCAGGCGCTTGCGGTACTTGTTCTGGTTCTTGATGGTGTCATACACGTACTTGGGCGTCAGCTCGTCCAGCGTCACGCCATAGTACAGGGTGCATCCGGCCGTCTGGGGGTACAGCTGAAGCAGCACACGTCCCAGAGTGGATTTTCCGCAGCCGGACTCGCCCACAACGCCCAGCGTCTCCCCTTCATAGATGTCCAGGGTGATATCCTCATTCGCACGTACGTACAGCTGATTCTTCTGGAATATGGAGGACTTTGCAACCGGAAAATACTTTTTCAGGTTAGTAATGGACAGTAATTTTTTTGTGCTCGGCACTATTCCGTTCCTCCTTGTCAGGATAGAAGCACCGGATCGCCTGGTTCGGACTTACGCGGCGCAATGTCGGTTCTTCATCAATGCATTTCTGTGTACAGTACTTGCAGCGGGGACCAAACTTGCAGCCCTTGGGCAGGGCAAGAGGATGCGGAACCACGCCGGGAATGGGTTCGAGACGGTCGCTTTCAATCTCAAGCCGGGGAATGGAAAGCATCAGGCCTTCGGTATAGGGATGGCTCTGCTTGCAGTCACGGAAAATGACATCCGCAGGCGCATGCTCCACGACCTGACCACAGTACATAACCGCCACATCATCAGCCATCTCATTGATGACACCCAGGTCATGGGTGATAAAGATGATGGCCGTGCCTGTGGTCTTCTTCAGGTCATTCATGAGCTTCAGGATCTGTGCCTGAATGGTCACGTCCAGAGCAGTGGTGGGTTCATCCGCGATCAGGATTTTCGGCTTGCAGGCCAGGGCCATGGCGATCATGACACGCTGACGCATACCGCCGGAAAGCTGATGCGGATACTGCTTGATCACCACTTCCGGATTGGGGATCTGCACGTCATAGAGCATCTTCAGGGCTTCCCTGTGGGCTTCCTGCTTGTTCATGCCCTGATGGATCATGAACGGTTCGGAGAGCTGACGGTCCACGGAGAAGACCGGGTTCAGACTGGTCATGGGCTCCTGGAAAATCACGGAGATCTCATTGCCGCGGATCTTGTTCATTTCCTTCAGGGGCAGCTTGGTAAGATCCCGGCCGTTGAGCAGGATCTCACCGCTGTCAATGTATCCATTTCCGTCCAGGAGCTGCAGAATGCTCATGGCGGAAACAGACTTGCCGGAACCGCTTTCCCCTACGATACCGATGGTCTTTCCGGCTTCCAGCGAATAGGACACGTCATTGACGGCTTTCACGATCCCCTTTTTCGTCGTAAAGAAGGTGTGAAGGTTTTTTACTTCCAGCAAAGGCATACTTTCATTCCCTCCTTACTTGTCATTGGTGGACTTCGGATCCATGACGTCACGGAGCGTATCGCCGATGGTATTGATGCACACTGTGGTCATGATGAGGATCGCGGAAGTGAACAGCCACTGCCACCAGAAGTTGATGGCAGCCACCGCGTTGCTGGCACGGGACAGCATGTTGCCCCAGCTCGGCTGCGGATAGTTGACGCCGAAGCCCAGGAAGGACAGGGAGGTCTCCGTCTGCATGGAGGCCGCGAAACTCAGCGTCATATTGACCAGAATCACGGATACGATATTGGGCAGGATATGCTTGAACGCGATCCGGCTGGGCTTGACACCCATGGCCTGAGCCGCGGTCACATATTCGCTCTCACGGGCCACCAGCACCTGGGCACGGGTGATATAGGCAAATCCGGGCCAGCCCAGAATACCCAGAATCACCATGATCATGTACAGTCTCTGGTCCGTGGTCATGGACACCTGCGCCAGCAGGGAGTTCAGGATCAGCATGAACGGGTACACAGGAATGGAGCTGAACACTTCCGCCACACGCATGAGGAAAATGTCCACAGCACCGCCCGCGAAACCGGCCATCAGGCCGATGCTCACGCCGATGATGATTTCAATGATAACAGCCACGGCACCAACGGTCATGGTAATGCGGCCGCCGGCGATCACGCGCTCGGCGATATTGGCACCACGGTCATCCGTGCCGAAGAGATATCCCTTCAGGCCCCATTTGTTCAGAAGCTTGCCGTTTTCATCCACGGCATAGCTCTGGAACGCGCCGGCATAAATCTTTTTGGCTCCCTCCACCTTCGGGGCTTCCGCCTGACGGTAGTGATCGCCGCCGAAGGAATAAACATGGCCGAGGTTCGTAAGCCCGGTGTAATGATACGTACCGGCCTCGATATCCACAAAGTATTCCCCTTCCTCCATCTGAGGCACTTCCACCACATCGGAGGGGAAATCGCCGGTCAGGGCAATGGATCCGTCATCAAGGAGCAGGGCAACGCTTGTGGCGTTAGCCCGGACCTCATTGATCTTCCGGCCGTTGAGGAAGTCGGACATCTTTTCAGATGCAGTCGTGCCGATCTGACCGCGGACCTTGGTGTACAGACCCTTGGTGCCGGTGTACACGCTTGTCTGCTTGCTGTCCAGACCCACCACATAGTTGAGGGTGAAGTCCACGTCCACCATATTGGTGCGGCCGATGAACTTGTCCAGGTTCGCATAGGTCTGCTTGTTGCCCCAGATATACAGGGTGCCGTCATCCATCAGAATGGCGGATGCCTGATATCCGCAGGTCACCTTCTTGATATGGGCCACATCCAGTTCACCGTTGGCCACCACATCCGGAACAGGCTCCAGGTTCGGGTTCTGCAGCACGGTTTCCGTGGCTTCATACTGGCCGAAGCGGTTGCTGCCCCAGCCGTAGAACTTGCCGTCCTCGCCGATGGCGATGATATGGTCCTGGCCGGCAGCCACAAAGGCAATCTTTGCGTTCCTGACTTCTTCCGGAATCTCCTTGACATTAATGCCCGTGGCACCGATGCCACCGATACCCCAGACATAGACCTTGCCTTCCTGGGAAAGACCCACGGAGAAACTGCTGTAGCTGTCAATCATCTTGATGTTGCCCTGCAGTTCACCCGGCACACTCATGAAGCTCAGGGTCGGGGGAAGGTCCTTCTGCGTGGTTTCCGTGAAGGCATCATAATACTTGGTCATGAAATGCGGGGCGATGAACACCACGCAGAACATGAACAGCACCACAAAGACCGAAAACACGGCAAACTTCCGCTCCAGGAAGCGGTTGAACACCTGACGGCCCGGGCTGACAATCAGCTCGGAGTCATCCGGCACCCCATTCTTGAACTTGACTTCCTTGGGCTGGTCTTCTTCCTTCCTGGGGAACCACTTTTCCTCATACTTCAGTCCGAAAATCCAACGTACCAGCCAGCGGGCCAGGGTGCGGAATACATTTTCCTTTTTCTTCATGCTCTCGCCTCCCTTACTTGCTGATGCGTACGCGCGGATCCACAATGCCGTAGCAGAGGTCGGTCACCAGATTGGAGAACAGTCCGATGAACGTATAAATAACCTCCAGGAACATGATCATGTCATAGTCCGCTGTACGTGTGGCATTGAGGAAGAGAAGACCCATGCCCTTGAAACCGAACATGGTTTCAAGGATCATGGCACCGGAGATGGTGCCAAAGAAGCCGCCCACCACAATGGAAACCATGGGGATCAGAGCATTGCGCCAGGCATGGCTGTAGATCACGACTTTTTCCGACAGACCCTTGGCGCGGGCCGTGCGGATGCAGTCCAGGTTCAGGGCATCAATCATGGACGCCCTGGTGATACGGGTAATGGAGGCCAGCGAGCCGAACGTCAGGCAGATGGTGGGCAGTGTCACGTGATGCAGCACGTCCAGCACATTGCGCAGTCCGGTGTAGTTCGTGCCCGGCGATTTCATGCCGCTGACCGGGAACCACCCGAGAATGGAGCAGAAAAACACAATGAAAATAATATAGATAATGAAGCTGGGCGTGGAAAAGCCGATCAGCGTGAAGAACTGTGTAAACCGGTCAAACCGGCTGTTCTTCTTCACGGCACACTTGATACCCAGCGGAATCGTAATTCCCAGCACGGCAATTTCTGTAATAATGCCGATCAGGAAGGAGTTGCGCATGTGCACCGGTACGACATCCACCACAGGGAGGTTATAATCGTAGGAAAAGCCGAAATCCCCCTGGAAAATGCCGGAATAATGCCCGTCATAGAAAGGATAAAGGCCCAGCCAGCGCAGATAGAGAATCAGTTTGTTGTCCGTATCCGTACCATAAAGGCGCTGATACTTGAGATACAGTTCGTCAAACTTGGTGGCCTTTTCTTCTTCAGACAAACGCTTCATTGTCTGAATCTCGGTCCTCGCATCCGTATATGCCCGGTTCGCCGGCATCATCTGATACAGCACGAACAGGATAAACGTCAGCAAAAAGAACACAAGGAGCATGTATACCAATCTTTTTGCGATGTACCTTGCCATGGAAAAACTCCTTCAGGCGCCTCTCCGGCGCATTTATTTATATAAAAGCGTATACAGGCAGTGCCCATACCGCTGAAATTTCGAAGTTTGCAAAGAATATCATAACGAACAAATACATCCGGCGGCGTAAAGCCGCCGGATGCGTGTTTACCGGTGAACTATGACTCCAGAATTACTTGAGCCACAGAATGTCGGCGAAGTCCTTGATATAGTATGCAGAATAATCTTCATACATAGCAGGATCAATCGTCATGTTGAACGCATAGTCATAAGCAGCACTGTTGAAGCCAGTGGCGAAGTTGAATGCGCAGTACATGGGGGTGCCGGCATAGAAGCCATACACAGCAGCCTGATAGAGTTCGTCGAGCATGGGAGCGAAGTCGCCGATGGTGTTGTAGACCACCATGCCGGCCTTCTTCACGTTGTCATTCTCACGGAAACCGGTCTGGAGCAGATCGGTGAACTCGTTGTCAGCAGTGCCGTACCAGTTGATGACCAGGGGCATCAGGTACACGCCGTTGACTTCTTCAGTCTTGTAGGCACCGTCCACAGACTTGTAGTTCTTGTCGTTCTCGTTGATCGCATCAGCAGGGATGGCCTTGTAGCGGACGCCCTCACCGGAGTAAGGAGTTCCGTCAGCATTCCAGACCCAGCCGCCCTCTTCGAGGACTTCGATGGCAGCGTCCGCGGAAGTAGCATAGCTGTCCAGCAGCATGCCCTGATCCACAGCAGCCTTGTACATCCAGGAACCAGTGTAGTACGGGCCGTCAACAACGCCGCCGTAGCCGCCGGTGAAGTCCTTGGCGAAGGTAGCGCGGTCCATGCAGTAAGCAATAGCGCGGCGAACCTCGGCGAACTGGACGGGGCCGTAGTCAGCACGGAAGCCGAGCTTGCCGTAGCCGGCGCGGGAG
>CACYNZ010000083.1 GCA_902775835.1 uncultured Eubacteriales bacterium
TCTTTCCGGGGAATGGGTGCGGGTGCATATCATCAAGGTCACCGCCTCCTATGCCATTGGAAAGCTACTGGAAGTGGTGGAGCCCTCGCTCCATCGGAAAGAACCTGCCTGCCCCGTCTATGCCCGCTGCGGGGGCTGCGCCTTCGGTCACGTGTCCTACGAGGAGGAGCTGCGCATCAAGGAGCAGCAGGTGGCGGAGGCCCTGACGCGACTGGGCGGGCTGCAAAACGTACCCCGAACCTATCATGAAGCAGCAGAGATAGACGGTGCCAATGCCTGGCAGCGGATCCGGCATATCACCATTCCTTCCCTGATTCCCACGATGATGATTCTGGTGCTGCTGGCCATCGGGAATATTTTCCGGGGCGATTTCGGACTGTTCTACCAGACGGTGAAGAGCTCCGCACTGCTGCAGCCGGCCACGGAGATCATCGATACCTATGTGTTCAAACTGCTGATCAACGACGGGAATATCGGCGTTTCCGCCGCGGTCGGACTTTATCAGAGCGTGCTCTGCTTTATCACCATCAATCTGGCAAACTGGCTGGTGAAACGGGTGCAGCCGGACTATGCCCTGTATTGAGAAGGGAGGAAGAAATCCATGCAGCGTACCGTGAAACACAGGGGGCTGAACAGGCGTGTGTGGACCGGCGATACCATCGCGGTCAATGTGCTGGGTTATATCTTTATCGGCTGTTTCGCCCTGCTCTGCCTCTTTCCGTTTTATCTGATCCTGGCAGCGTCCGTCACGCCGGAAGCCTCGCTGATCCGGAACGGGTATCCCATTTTCCCGACGGAGTTCTCCCTGCAGAGCTATGCCCTGTGCCTGAAGAATCCCGAGAGCGTGCTCAGAGCCTACGGAAACACGATCATGGTCACCGTGATCGGCACCTTCCTTTCCGTATGGCTGGCCACCATGACCGGCTATGTTCTGTCCCGCCGGGATTTCCCGTACCGCAATTTCTTCTCCTTCTTTTTCTTCTTTACCACGCTGTTCAGCGGCGGTCTGGTGCCCTGGTACATGATGTGCACCCGGTATCTCGCCTTCAAGAACCACTATTATGCGCTGATCCTGCCCATGATGTTTTCCGTGTGGAACACGATCATCGCCAAATCCTTCATCAGCGGCATTCCCGCCGCCATTACGGAATCGGCCAAGATTGACGGCGCGAATGACTTTACCATCTATATCCGTCTGATCATCCCGCTGTGCAAGCCGCTGATTGCCACACTTTCCCTGTTTGCCGCCCTGGCCTTCTGGAATGACTGGTACAACTGCATGCTGTTCATGACCGATGAGAACCGGTACAACCTGCAGTACTACCTGCAGCGCATGCTGGGAAGCGCGGCTGCCATGAAGCTTGTGGCGGAAAAATCCGGCATTGACCTGCCCTCCGTCCCGTTGGAGGGCATGAAGATGGCCATGACCGTCGTGGCCACCGGCCCCATTGTTCTTCTGTATCCCTTTGTGCAGCGCTATTTCGTCAAGGGTCTTACCATCGGCGCTGTCAAAGGCTGACATGAGCATCTATGGACCATGTGTCCTGATGATAAATAAAAGGAGGTATCTTCATGAAAAAATGGCTGTCTGTTCTGCTGGCTCTCTGCCTGGTGCTGAGTGTGCTTCCCGCCCTGGGCGAGATTGAGCCCGGAGTGGAGATCAAGGCCACGCCGGAAACCTACGCGAACACGGATCTCAGCAAGGAATATACCGTCTACATGTATCTCATCGGTGACAAGCCCAATGACTGGGCACAGATCGAGGAACTGGTCAATGAGTATCTGAAGCCTTTCAATACTCAGCTGTCCACCCAGTTCATGAGCTGGAGCGATTATCAGACAATGTATCCTCTGGTGCTGACCAGCGGCGATCAGGTGGACCTGATCTTCACGGCGCCCTGGTGCTATATGTACACCGAAGCCGCCAAGGGCAGTTTCTATACCCTGTCCGAGGATTTCATCAAGAATTACATGCCGCTGAGTGCTCAGTACCAGGCCCCCATCAGTTGGGACGAGACGACCCTGAGCGGCAGCACCATCGCAGTGCCTTCCAATGTCGCTTCTCCCATGGGCAAGATCGTGGCCATCCGTCAGGATCTGGCTGATAAGCATGGCATTGCGCCCCTGGAGAACTGGGACGACTTCATGAATTACATGATCACCATCGCGGAAAAGGAAACGCCTGAAAGCGGCATCTATGCCATGGCGGCTTCCGGAAGCAATCCGGAGCTGTGGGACATTTACCGTCAGCGCTTTGACGGTTTCTACGGCCTGCAGGACGGCAGTATCAGCATGCTGTTCAAGTTTGACGGCGAGACCATTCCCACCTGTGATGACCTGAAACTGACCTATGAATATCCGGAATTCCGCGAATTCTGCAAAGATATGAAGAAACTGGCTGACGCAGGCTGCTGGAGCCGCAGCGCCCTGACCAACACCATCAGTGATGACGATGCCTTTGCCGCCCTGCAGGGTGCTGCCATCGCCTGGAACGCTTCCGTGTTCACCTACATGAAGTCGGCTGAGAAGAACGAAGGCGTGACCTGCATGGCCTATGACCTGACCAAGGATACCTTTGTCAGTGCCGAAGCCTATTCCAACAATGACATGGCCATTGCAGCCGCCAGCCGCAATCCCGAGCGCGCGGCCATGGTGCTGGACATGATCAAGTGTGATACATACCTGAACCGTCTGCTTCTGCTGGGTATTGAAGGCGTGCATTATTCCATCGACAATGCCACCGGCGAGTACACCAAGCTGGAGAAGAACGGCGACTATCCGCCGCTGAGCGTGTCTGTTTCCTGGGCCGTGAAGAACGGCAACCTGACCGAGTCCGGCACGCCTGAGCGCGAGCTGGTGATCACGGACAGCTGGGCAGAGCGCGTGCGTTCGAACCCGACCGTGACCTTCGTGTTCGATGATTCGGAAATCAGCGAGTATGTGTCTGCTGTCAACTCTGTGCTGGGCGAATATACCGGCATGCTGCAGCTGGGTCTTGTGGATGACGTGGATGCCACGGTGGACGAGATGCTTTCCCGTATCTATGATGCAGGAATGCAGGAAGTGTATGATGAATTCTATCGCCAGTATGAGGCCTGGTATCAGACCCGCTGAGCCTGGAAGAACGGTTATATGAACAGGGGGAGCGGAAGTCCGCTCCCCCTGAATCAGTTGAAGGGAGAAGCCTATGCTGTTTTTTTCTGAATCTGGACAGTCGGTAAGGGAGAGCGTCTTTTTTGGGTTTGACTGGGAATTTGCGCTGACGGACAGCCTGGATGCGCCCGGTGACGGGACGCAGTGGCGCAGCGTGCAGCTGCCGCATGACTGGAGCACGGATTATCCGGTGGACGAAAAGGCGCCGAGCTGCGGCTCCGGCGGGTATGCCCGGTGCGGCATCGGCTGGTACCGGAAGCGGTTTGAGGTGCTTCTGCGCCCCGGCGAAGTGTACAGTGCGCTGTTTGAAGGCATTTATATGAATGCGGACCTGTGGCTGAACGGGACCTGGATCGGAAACCATATCTACGGGTATACGAGCTTTGAGATCCCCTTCGGCAGCCTTCTGCGCAGCGGAACCAATGAACTGCTGGTCCGGGTGGACAACAGTCATCAGCCGGGCTCAAGATGGTATACGGGGAGCGGGATCACGCGGAATGTCTATCTCCGGCGCTGCCAGGATGTGCATGTGCGCACCTGGGGCGTCCAGGTGACCACACCGAGGGTGGAGGACGAAAGTGCTCTGGTGGAGGTGCGCACCTCAGTGCTCGGAGGGCACAGGGCTTCCAGAGTCCGGGTGGAAACTGTGCTGGTGGACCCGGAGGGCCGGGAAAGCGCCAGGGTCTGCTCAGAGATTCCCGGAAAGCCTGAAATGCTGGCTGTCCAGGAACTGACGGTGACAGGTCCCCGGCGCTGGGATCTAAAAACACCATGCCTGTACCGTGCCTGTACCCGTGTATTTGACGGGGAAAAGCTGATGGATGAGGTGGAGACACCCTTTGGCATCCGGGAGCTTGCCTTTGACGCGGTGCATGGATTCATGCTCAACGGCCGCAAGGTGATTCTGCAGGGCGTGTGCCTGCATCATGATGGGGGCTGTCTTGGTGCCGCCGTACCCAGGGAGGTATGGGAGCGCCGGCTTGAGAAGCTTCGGGAGATGGGCGTCAATGCGCTGCGCATGAGCCATAATCCGCCGGACCCGGACCTGCTGGACCTGGCGGATACCATGGGCTTCTGCGTCATGGACGAGGCATTTGATGAATGGCATACCATGAAGGGCAAGGAGTTCGGGTCCAATACGCACGCGAGCCGGGGCTACTCCGAGTGGTTTGACACCTGCTTCCGGGCGGACATGACCGCCATGATCGAACGCGACCGGAATCATCCTTCCATCATCATGTGGTCCATCGGCAATGAAGTCCGGGAGCAGATCATGGAGGACGGCTGGAAGTATGCGCGGAAACTGGCCGGACTGTGCCACAGCCTAGACAGCACGCGGCCTGTGACCCAGGCCTGCGATATGGTGAAGGCTGAACCCGAGATGGCGCATGAGGACTTTCTTGAGCAGCTCGATATTGTGGGCGTCAATTATACGGACCGCTGGCGTGAGCGCACGGAGACCTTCTATGAAGAGGAAAAAATGGAGCATCCGGACTGGCTGCTTCTCGGTTCGGAGGATATATCCGTCAACGGCGCCAGAGGCGATTACCGCCTGAAGACAGAGAGCAGTGTATGGGGACGCACGGCCTATTATGCCAAGTCGCTGAAAGCGGAAAAGCTCTGGAAATTCATACGCACACGGCCCTATGTGATGGGCAGTTTCATGTGGACAGGCATTGACTATCTCGGTGAATGCTTCTGGCCGGACAAGGGTGCCGGCGCAGGCGTGCTCGATACCTGCGGATATCCCAAGGACGGATTCTATTTCTATCAGTCGCAGTGGAGAAAGGATATTCCGGTTCTGCATGTATTTCCGCATCTGAATCTTCCCCTGGAGAAGGGAACGGTGTATCCTGTGGTTGCCTATACCAACTGTCCGACTGTGGAACTGCTGGTGGATGGTGTGAGCCATGGCGTCAAGGCCTATGAGTTTCCGAACCAGGGCATGACAAAGCAGTGGCCGCACTTTGAGCACCCGATGGCCCCGATCACCACCAATGATCTGCATCTGAGCTGGGACGTGGCGTGGGGTGCGCGGGAACTGACCGCCATCGGCCGGGATCTGGAAGGCAACGAGATCGCGCGTCAGGTCATCCGGCCTGTGGGTGAAGCGGTGCGTGTGCATCTGCAGGCGGACAGAGTGTCCCTGCCGGCCGACGGCCGAAGCGTTGTGCAGCTGGAAATCTGCCTGAAGGATGCGGAAGGCCGGACGGTGATGGATCAGGACCGCGTGGTGTCCCTGCAGGTGGAGGGCGGCACCCTGCTCGGCATGGACAACGGACTGGCCAGCGATCATACGATGTATCGCGCGGGACAGCGTTCCACATTCCGCGGGCTTGCCTATGCGGTGGTGCGTGCACCCAGGGAATGCGGAACCATCCGGATCAGGCTGTGTGCGGAAGGCCTTCCGGAGGAGATACTGGAAATTTTCGCGGTCTGAGAAGGAAAGGAGAGACAAGCTGTGAAATCCCTATTTCGAAGAGCGGGCGTTCAGGCAGTGTCCACGGTGAACTTTGAAAGCCTGAACCGGGTACCTCCGGTCCGGGGGCTCCGGGAGGTTCATGGAGAACTGGTTCCGGGCATGGTGAACACATGGTATGAGTACGTTCCGGAAAAAGCAGATTCCGGAAAGCCCATGCCGCTGGTGATTCAGCTGCACGGAGGCGGGAATGACGGAAGGCGCTGGGCAGAGTATACAGTCTGGCATGAAATGGCCGATCGCATTGGTCTGATCGTTGTCTATCCGAACTCGCCGGATTATGAGTGCTGGACCTGTCAGAAGCGGGATATAGACTATCTGCGCGCTCTCATCCGCTATGAGTGCGGGTGCCACTGCATTGACGAATCCCGTATCTTCATGCAGGGCATGTCCAACGGCGATCAGATGACGCTGGCTTTTTCCATGGCCTGCCCGGAACTGCTTGCAGCGGCGGGCTTTGCCACCGGCCCCAGCGATGAGGAAGTGCTGGACGGAGACATGCCCCGCGGCGCGCTGCCGATTCTTCAGATGCGCGGTGAAATGGACATCAACTGGAAACTGACGCCGGAGACGGAAGACATCTATGAGATGCGCTATCACATGAATGACCTGAACCGCGAGATCTGGACAGAGGTCAACGGAACGGACGGCATGGTTCCGGAGCTCAGCATTCAGGGAAAGGACAACTTCCTGCTCTGGCGGGGCAGGAACGCCCCGATCATCAACTGGGAAATCGCAGGCATGGGCCACAGGGAACCAGTGTACGGAGCACAGGTTCTCTGGGACAGGCTGTACAGCGGATGCCGCAGGGAAAACGGACAGATGATTCTGGAAACACCGGCAGTGCCGTTGCAAGGAGAGGATGATACGACGCTCCTGGCCATGGGCTCACGGAAAGTGTTCCGGAAAGATAGGATCCTGGATATGCCCGCCCAGGGAACGGTGCGCGTGTTTGAACCGGCGGACCTTCCGCATTTCTGCCCGGTGAAGACGGGTGAAATGTGTGAAACCGAAGTCATGTGCGCACCGGCGGAGTTCTTTGCGGTGGCCTACGGCGCCGATATTGCCTATGACGCAGATGCGGGCACCTGCATGATCACTTTCCCGGACGGGCGGCGGATTGTGCTTCGCTCCGGCGCTATGCTCTTTGAGGACGGAGGCGTGTTCCGCGCGCTTCAGAAGCCCTGCATGCACTTATGCGGGACGTTCTATGTGCCTGTGGGAGAACTGTGCCAGATGCTGTTTGACGCGCATGTGAGCACGGCGGATGACGTCATGTGCATTTCCAGGCATTATTCGGTGCTCGGAAGGTACACGGCACGCATTGTACGCGGTCTGCTGAGCGGACAGATGCGTCCCCGCAGGCGCAAAAGGCCTGAGTGAGCAGGATCCATGAAAACCGATCTGCAGGAAAATGTATATGATGCACCCGGCTTTTCCCGGGTGCATTTTCAGCTACCTGAAAAAACCGCTTTGGAGGGAACGAAAATGTGGAAGGAATGCTCCGGAAAGAGTATAATACAGGGGAATGCCTGTCTTTTCCGGAGCGGAAGGGCAGGGGAGATACTGTAACGGAGGAAAAACCGATGAAGAAATTTCTGGCTGGTCTTCTTGCAACAATGATGCTGATCACCATGACGGTCAGTGCGCTGGCTGTCAATGAGGACGTGGAAGGGGAACTGGTGATCTATTCTTCCATGTATGACTTTGCCATTGACATGATGGATGAAGCGCTGAAAAAGGAATTCCCCAATTTGACCCCGGGCAATGACGGAAGCTTCTTCTTCTATTCGGGCACCAGCAAGCTGATCACCAAGATTTATGGTGAAATGGGCGACAACCGTGATCAGCCGCTGGACGCGGACATGTTCATGGTGGCTGAGCCCGCCTTCTCCCTGGAGCTGAAGGACTACGGCTATCTGCATCCTTTCACGATTGAGAATGCGGATAAAATCCTGCGCTTCCCCTATGACAAGGAAGGCTACTGGTACCCGGTGCGCGTGTGCAACATGGTGCTGGCCTACAATCCTGACATGGAAAATGAATGGAAAGAGCGCGGCGTGAATATCCCCAAGACATTCAAGGATTTTGCCTATGATCCTTCCCTGGCCGGATACATTTCCATGAGCGACCCGCTGACCAGCGGAACAGCCTATGCGGCTGTCTGCTCGCTGCTGGACACCTTCGGCGAGGAATATCTGGACAAGCTGGCAGCCAACCGCGTCATGCGCGAGTCCGGCTCAACCGCCATTGCCAAGCTGCAGAGCGGAGAGTGCGCTGCCATCATGATTTTGGAAGAATCCGTGCTGAAGTATCTGGAAGATGAGGAAAAGCGCGGCAACAATGTGACCAACCTGAAGGTCATCTATCCCGAGGACGGCGTGATCCTGATCCCCTCCACGGTGATGATCGTGGCGGAAGAGTATTCCAAGAACGTGAACACCGAAGCGGCGGAAGCCGTGGCCCAGTGGCTGCTGACGGAAGACGCCCAGCAGCTGATCATGAAGGCGTACATGCATTCCGTGATGGCCGGCATGAAGGATTATCCGCACAACTCGATGGATACGGATGAACTGATCAAGAAGGATCTGGGTGTGGACTGGGAGAAAGCCTACCATGACCGCGAACAGATCAACAAGCTGTGGACAGAAAAAGTGACCCAGTAAAGCAGAGTGGGACTGCAATGACAGGGGAAGCCGGTTCCGGCTTCCCCTGTCCTCGGATACACAGGATTAGGAGCGGAAGTGAAAAGGATGGAGAAGGCAGCGCAGGAAACCCTGCTGAGAAACCGCCATGCAAAACAGACCCGGCTGGCACTGATTCTGGTGCTGATCCTTTCAGCCGGGCTGGTGTATCTCGGTCTCAGAGGCCAGAACGCGCATGAGGCTTCAGGGTTCAGTTCGGAAAGCGGATTCCAGGCGGTCAGCCAGCTCACAGGGGATGTGGAAAACGCATGGTCGATCATCAGGCCCCAGGTCGAAGGACTGGATGCGGCACAGAAGCTGCCTTTTGAGCAGGCAGTGCATGCCCTTGTGGTCCGGGCCTGGGAAAGCCAGAAACAGGGGGCCGGCGCGGATGCGGAGGCGCTGCTGGCCTCGGCCGGGGAAGGAGACCGGTTTCCGCTCACCATGAAAATGCTCTATACCGCCTATCTCGTGAACGGACCCAAGGTCGGGGCGGGGGATCGCAAGAGTATGGCCGCGCTGAACGGAAGCGACGCGGATGCGTTCCGCTCTCAGCTGCTCGCCTGCGTGACGGATACGGGAGCTAAGGTGCCCGCGCCTGCCGCGAAACCGGCGGACGGACTCGAAGGCGAAGAGCTCCAGGCCATGATGATGCAGTGCTTCTTCATTTCCAACGGTTCCACGGAAAGTGCGGTGACGGAGCATGCCAACGCACTGAAAAAAAGCGTGCGTGACAAGGGCATCCAGCTGGAAGCTTTCCGGATGATTACCCAGGGCGGCATGTCCCCGGTCTGGAACTGGGTGGTGAGCAACAGCAAAACCGTTATCCTCATCGGCATCCTGCTGATGCTGGACACAGTCCTGCTCTGGCTGCTCATGATGTGGGAAAAGAGCTGGATTGTGGATTTCAAGTGGATCCTGATCCTGCTGATTCTGGATTTCCTTCTGTACTTCCAGATGCTGCCCACCATTTACATGGTGATCAAGTGCTTCTTCCCTGACGGAAGATTCACCATGGAGACGATCACGAGACTGTATACGGTTTCCCTGAACCTGGAAGCCCTGAAGAATACCATGATCGCGGCGTTTGCGACCATGATCCTGGGCACGGTGATCGCGTTCCCCCTGGCTTTTCTGGTGGGACGCACGAACCTGTACGGACGCAGGGTTTTCCGCTTCCTGTTCGTGCTGACCTATATGGTGCCGCCCTATGTGGGTGCCATGGCCTGGCTGCGTCTGATGAACCCGAATGTGGGTTCCATCAACCAGTGGCTGCGTGTGCTGTTCCATCTGAGCGACGCGCCGGGACCGCTCAACGTGTATACGCTTCCCGGTATGATCTGGGTGCTGACCACGTTCTATTATCCCTATGCGTTTATCACCATCAGCCGGGCCATGGAAAAGATGGACCCGTCCCTGGAAGAGGCAAGCCGGATTTCCGGCGCAAGCCCCGTCAAGACCGTATTCACGGTGACGCTGCCCATGATGATGCCCTCCCTGATTGCCGGAGCGCTTCTGGTGTTTATCGGGGCTGCCAGCTGCTACGGGATTCCGTCGATTATCGGAACGCCGGGCAACGTGAACACCGTGACCACGCGTATTGTGGAGTATTATTCCCTGGGCGCGCAGAGCATCAATGATGCCACAGGTCTGGCTGTGTTCCTGATGATGGTGGCCCTGCTGATCCTGTTCATTTCCGATGTGCTCCTGGCCCGGAAGCAGTATGTCACGGTGTCCGGGAAATCCGTGCAGCCGGTGCTGGTGGACCTGAGAAAATGGCGGCTTCCGCTGACCATTCTTGTGAGCCTGTTCGCGTTTGTGGTGATCATTCTGCCCTTTGCCACCATCCTGTCCACCTCCTTCAAGGTGGATATTGGCAAGAGCATGCTGAATGCCGGCAACTTCACGCTGGACAACTGGACAGGCGTGTTTGCCAGGACGGAAACCATCAGCTGTCTGAAGAATTCCCTCATTTTTGCATCCGTCGCCGCGACGGTGGGCCTGGTGATAGCCTGTGTCATGAGCTATCTTCTGCAGCGCACTACGATACGCGGACGGAATATTCCGAACTTCCTGATCACCCTGGGCTCCGGAACCCCGTCCGTGGTGATTGCCCTGGGCCTGATCCTGACCATGCGCGGGAATTTCGGCCTGGACCTGTACAATACCGCATATATTCTCATTATTGCCTATCTGATCAAGTATATGATGATGGGCATGCGCACCGTGGTTTCCGCCATGAGTCAGATCCATGTGTCGCTGGAGGAATGCAGTCAGATTTCCGGCGCCAGCTGGCTGAGGACCATGTTCCGGATCACCGGTCCGCTGATCTTCCCGTCCATCGCGGCAGGCTGGTTCCTCATCTTCATTCCGAGCTTCTATGAACTGTCCATGACCACGCTGCTCTATTCCACAACCACCAAGACCATCGGCTATCAGCTCTATGAGTACTGGACCTTTACCAGTCAGCCCCAGAGCTGTGCCATGGCGTTCGGAATCCTGCTATTCGTGGTGCTTCTGAACTTTATACTGAGCCGCCTGACCAAGGGCGAGTTCTCGATCTGAAAGGAGAAATTCGGATGGCTAGCGTTTCAATCAGGCATGTCACCAAGTCCTTTGGTGAGAATGTGGTGCTCCGGGATTTCCACGAAACCTTTCAGGACGGTGAATTCATTACCCTTCTCGGGCCCTCCGGCTGCGGCAAGACCACCATGCTCCGCATGATTGCCGGGTTTGAGAAGCCGACCACGGGCGAGATTTACATTGATGATCAGCTGGTTTCCGGCGGGAAAACCTTTGTGCCTCCGGAAAAGCGGAATATCGGCATGGTGTTCCAGAGCTATGCCGTGTGGCCGCATATGAACGTGTTTGACAATGTGGCGTATCCCCTGACCATCAAGAAGGTGAACCGGGCCGAGATCAAAAAGAGCGTGGACCGGATCCTGGGCATTGTGCATCTGTCCCAGTACGCGGGCCGGCTGCCGAACCAGCTCTCCGGCGGCCAGCAGCAGCGCGTGGCCCTGGCAAGGGCGCTGGTGAGCGCGCCAAAGCTCCTTCTGCTGGATGAGCCGCTGTCGAACCTGGATGCCAAGCTCAGGGAGTCCATGCGCTTTGAGATCAAGGAAATCCAGAAGCAACTGGGCATTACCGTGGTGTATGTCACCCATGACCAGACGGAAGCCATGGCCATGAGCGACCGGATTTTCCTCATCAACCGCGGGGAAGTGCAGCAGAGCGGAAGCCCGCAGGAAATCTATAACCAGCCGGTCAATCAGTTTGTGGCGGACTTTCTGGGGAAAGTGGACTTTTTCAAGGGTGAGGCCGGCAACGGCCGGATCGTGTTCCCGGGCATGAGCGGACAGTCGGTGCCCTATACGGGTGACCGCAAAGGCAGGGTGGATGTGGCCGTGCGCCCGGAAAACCTGTACTTTTCTGAGGACGGCCCGCTGAGCGGTGTTCTGGAAAGCGAGTATTACCTGGGTGATGTGGATGACTGCCGCATCCGCGTCGGGGAAACCCTGATGCGCGTGATCGCCGGTGGCTGGGAGTACGGAAAGCGCCGGACCGGGGACAAAGTGCGCATTGGCATCCGGGACATGATGGTGTTTGAGGATGACGGCATGCTGGAGCGCATGCTTCAGATCCAGACCTGATGACACGGAGATCCGTGAACAGAATGAATCCGTAAAAGGACCGATTGGGAAGGCATGGCAATATGCCTGTCCAATCGGTCCTTTTTCAGATTCTCTTCCGAAGAAGCGGAATGGGTTATCAGATTTCATGGCGCTTCCGGATCAGCCGAAGCACATTGCTGCGGCTGATT
>CACYNZ010000084.1 GCA_902775835.1 uncultured Eubacteriales bacterium
GCCGCGGCGGCGGGGAGCAGCAGGAGCAGGATCGGACGTGTGAATTCAGGCACCACGGCAGTACACCCCCCATTCGAGGAAAAGCAGAAGGAGAAGCACACCGAGCAGGATCAGGCGAAGGTCCCGGCGGCCGCTGTGCTCCGCAGGGCTGTCGCCCGAATGTCCGGATGCGGTCAGGGTGGTATCCGACTCGGACTCCGGCACGGAAAGCGCGAACCGGGCAGTGTGCGACTCAGCGCGGTCCTGCCAGGAAAGCGTATAGATGCCGGACAAACGGGTGTCGGTGAACCGGGATGCGGGCACCGTCTGCTGCGTGCCGTCCGGGCTCTGCAGGAGCAGCTGCTCCGCAGAGGCGGGGAGCGCAAAGGTGACGGCCGTGCCGCACTCGCCGGTGCCTGTCTGCAGGCTGGTGCTGGGAATCAGTTCTTCCAGCATGCCGGACATGAGCAGCGGAAAATCGTAGCGCAGGGCCAGGTTTGTGTCCTGAAGGTCAAAGCCCAGGGCGAACCCGTCAGGGAGCCGTGTGATCAGGGCGTCCTCCCCGAGGCTCATGAGCGGAGTGCCGCTGAGCAGGGGCACATAGCAGCGCAGGCTCACATCCTGAAAGCGGCAGGCGCGGAACACGGGATCCGAGCCGGGCGCGGGGAACCTGCCCTGCCAGGAAATTTCCTCACCGGCATCGACTGCGGTTTCCGGGGAAGTGGAGAGCACGAGCGGGCGCGGACCGGATATATACAGGTCCGCTTCCGCCCCGCTGTCCGAGCGCAGCACGGTTACATCGCTGCGCAGCGTGAGCAGGGAGGAAAGAAACAGGGAATCAAAGTTCATGACAGCGGTGTAATGCATGTCCGTGCCGGGGATGGAATGCCGGATATTGTCCGGTGCGAGCGCGTCGCTTTCCAGAATCTCGGCGGTATAGACGGAACAGGCCGGACACGCAAGGCTCAGGGAAGCCTGGCCATTGTCCGGCACCTCAAGCGTGCGCACGTCGAGTACTGTGCCGTCGCCGGTCAGGCGGATGGTGCGCACGCCGCCTGCGCCGTATGCGTGCAGCGCGACAAAGGCGAGCCCGTCCCGGACATCAAAGGCGGTCATGGCCGTATTGTTCTGCGGCGTGCCCAGGCATTCCAGGTGCAGGTCGGGATCGGAAAGCGTATCCTTATCCGTGAACACGCAGATCCCGGCTTCGGTTTCCGCCTTCAGGCTCCGGGCCAGGGAAAGCGCGGCATCCAGATCGGCGGGACCGTCCTGTGCGCGCAGTCCGTCCAGAATCCTGCGCGCCTGCAGCCGATCCGTGGACCGGGAGAGTGGGCAGAGCGTGGACAGGGACTGGGTGATGACCGTGACCTCGGAGCCGGGGTCCATACGGTCCAGGAGCTGCAGGGCATGTGCGCGGGCGAGGTCCAGGCGGCTTCCGCCGTCCTCCCGTGTCTGCATGCTGGCCGACAGGTCAAACACGAAGATCATGTCGGTGGATTTTCCGGAGTTCATCACGGGATGCATGAGACAGAGAATGAGCATGGCAGAGGTGAGCAGCTGAAGCGGCAGGAGCAGATGCCTGCGCAGCTTCTGCAGGGGACGCTGAGCCTGCTCCTGGGTAAGCGCGCGCTGCCAGAGAAGCGTGGAAGGAACCGGATGATCATTGTGCCTCGGCCGGAGCAGGTACAGAATGACAATGACCGGCAGGCACAGAAACAGCCAGGCAAAGCCCGGGGACAGAAATGACATGGTGTTTCCTCTTTCATGAAATCAGTCCTGCGGCGGCGAGCATGGGGAGCATTTGATCCCCGGTGGGCAGGCCGGTATCCAGGCACAGGCACGGGATTTCCCGCTGACGGCAGGTCTCGCGCAGGTTCCGGAAAAAATCGTCCAGCGCGCTCCTGTAGCGGCTGAGACAGTCCGCGTCAACGGTCAGGTTCAGGGCCTCGCCGGTCTCGGAGTCGATCAGGCGCAGCGGGCCTTCCAGCTCCGGGTGCAGTTCTTCCGGGGACATGAGCTGCACGAGCACCACTTCCTGGTGCCGGAAGCGCAGAAAGTCCAGACAGGAAGCGATATCCCCGGTCAGGGCGTCCGTGATCACAAAGCTCAGCCCTCTGGGCAGGCCCTGGAGATCGTGCACCTGTTCTGCCGGATTCCCGCTTCCGCCGCAGGCAAGGCCCTTCAGCCAGGCGTCCAGCCGGGGCAGCGCACTGCGGGTGTGGAACAGCGGGCTCGGCTCTCCGCCCAGCGGCCATATGCGGACCCGGTCCCCGGACTGCAGGGCAAGACAGGCAAGCAGTTGCGTATATTCGAGCATGGCGGGCAGCCGGCCTGCCATGGAGGCGCTGGTGTCCAGCACCAGACTGACCAGGCTGTCCTTTTCCTCCATGTATTCCCGGACATAGAGCCGGTTCAGGCGGGCATAGGCATTCCAGTCCACTCTGCGCAGATCGTCACCGGGTACATAGTCCCTGAAATCCGAGAGCTCGGCGGAACTGCCGCGGCTTCTGGAACGCCGGACACCGCCGGCGCCGCCGTGCGCGTATCCGTGGATCTGCAGCCGCAGCGGCGCAAGACGCTGAAGCAGCTGTTCACTGAGCATGTTCCCGGCCTCCGGTCTTTGCGAGCAGTTCCTGGATCACGTCATCCACGCTCATATGCCCGGAAATGGCCTCAAAGGTCAGGGCAAGCCGGTGGCGGAGACAGGAAGGCACCACGGAACGGATGTCCTCAAAGGACACATTGAACCGTCCCTCCCGCAGAGCGCGCACCCTGGCAGTGGCCAGGATTGCCTGGGCGGCACGTGGGCTGGCGCCGAAGCGCAGGGAAGCACGCGCGGCCTCCGGTGCGTCCGGGAGCTCGGGATGCGTGTTCATGACCAGCTGCAGCGCAAACTGCTCCACGCTTGCGGAAATGGGGACTTCCCGGGCTGTGCGCCGGAGCTGCATGAGGTCTTCCGCGCCGGCCACGGCGGGAACGGGCTCGGTGGTTTTCAGGTGCACAATGCCCTTCAGTTCCTCGAGGGACGGGAAGGGCACGAGGATTTTCATCAGAAAACGGTCCAGCTGCGCTTCGGGCAGGGGATAGGTGCCCTCCTGCTCCAGCGGGTTCTGGGTGGCCATGACAAAATAGGGTTCCGGCAATGGATACGTGGTCCCGCCCACGGTCACGGCGTGCTCCTGCATGACTTCCAGAAGAGCGGACTGAGTCTTGGGCGTGGCACGGTTGATCTCATCCGCCAGCACAATGGAGGCGAACACGGGACCTTTCTGAAACACGAACCCGTGATCGCGGTTCATGATCTGGGTGCCGGTGATATCGGCGGGCATCAGGTCAGGCGTGAACTGAATGCGGGAAAAGGGCAGGTCCAGCACATGGGAAAGCGTGCGTACGAGGTGCGTTTTCCCAAGACCGGGCACGCCTTCCAGCAGTACATTGCCGCCGGCGACCAGACAGAGCAGGAGTTCCTGCACCACCTGCTCCTGCCCGATCATTTCCCGGGCGATGGCGGCACGGATGCGCTCATAGGTATCGGCAAAGGACTGGATCTGATTCATGGATTCCATACGGCATGTGCTCCTTTTTCTGTTTACTGTCGGTCGCTCAGGGCCTGGAAATAGTCCACGACCAGGTCCTTCTGCGAGGAGGTGAGGTCCATGTTCCGGACCGCATCCACGGCTGTTTCGGCATAGGCGTTCCGGACCTGGCCCAGCGGAACCTTTCCGTCGGCCATGCCCTGGGAAGGCCCGGTTTCGATCTGCATGCCCTCATCATTCCGGCGCTCGCCGGAGAGCGAGGTGTCATAGGTATCACGTCCGGCGAACTCCGGATCATAGACGGATTCAAACTCGGCTTCATGGTAATGCCCCTGGACAGTTTGCCGCCCGGAAGCGCTGCCCTGGCCCACAGCGTCACTGCGGCTGCCCTCCCCGGTGCTGGCGCCTCCGCCGCCGGGCTGCTGACCCTGGGATGCGCCGCTGCCGGGTGCGGTAGCGCTGCCTGTGGAGCTTTTCCCGGACGAGGTGCCCTGGGTCTGCCCGGCGGCGGAAGACGCGCTCATGCCGGCGCGCAGCGCGGCGAGCAGAGCCTGGGCGGCCTGCATGGATGCGGAGGAGGGGGAATTGGACGCGTTTTCCGCAGCCTGCGCGGTCTCGGAGGAAACCGATGTGCTTTCTCCGGCCTCGCCGGATGCGCCTTCCTCCGATGCTGTGCCGGATATGCCTGCGCTGCTGAGTGCCTGAGACTGGGAAGCGTCACCGGAAGCGGCAGCGGAGGCGGCCGGCATGCCGGTGCGTCCGAGCATCTTTTCCGCCTGGTCAAGGCTCAGGTAGACATCCTCCATGCTGCGGCTGTCCGAAAGACTGCGGCTCAGGGTTTCCAGGATTCTGCGGATTTCCCGGTCTTCCGCCCTGGTATCGTCCAGGGCATTGGCCGCTTCCGCGGCTTCCTGTGAAAGCTCGGACGTGCGCATCTGCCAGGCCTGTCTGTCCCGAGCACGCTCAAGGCCGGGATTGGGAAGAATCAGAACCAGAACGCATGCCAGTGCGAGACAGGCGGAGACCAGAAACAGCCTGCGCGGTGCGCGCAGCGGAATCTCCGCAGGCCGGAACCGGGAAAGCTTCTGCAGGGTATCCTCATGGAGAAGCTGGCCCATGGGCGTTTCCCGGTCCGTTTCCAGAGCGGTCTGACAGCGCTCCTCAAGTCCGGCGGCATCGGCCGCACGCGCGGCCAACCTGTCCGGGATGGGGAGCGGCAGGGAAATCAGCGCCATGAGCGCGCCAAGCGCGGCGGGGCACAGAAGCGCCGGCCATCGGTTCTCCAGATCAAGCGCGAACAGCGTGAGCAGAAGAAACAGAAAGCCCATAAGGCTGCCGGCCAGCAGACCATAGCCGAGAAACTGGAGCATGCGGGCCAGCCTCAGCCGGCGTCTTGTGCCGGAGAGTGCCTGATGCAGTGTCATGCCTTTTTCCTCCGTCCCACGGGTCCGCGGCGGCTCAGGGGTCGGATCAGCAGTGCGCTGCAGACCACCAGCAGCAGGGAAAAGAGCACAAGGAACAGGATGCCTATGGGCAGGATGACTTCCGGACCTGCGCGGTCGATCATCATGTATGTGGCCTTGATGCGGCCCCAGTCCCGCCAGGTGAAGCTGCTGTCCATGAATCCGGTCTGACCGTTGAGCAGGGAAAAGAGTCCGACACCGGGGTTCAGAAGCAGCACGGGTCCAAGCATCCGGGCAGCCTGTGTAGAGGAGAGGTCCGCATACCGGTGCGGATCATAGAGCACGTCTGTGATGGACTGGGGATAGCCCAGAAGGGCCGGCAGACAGAACAGGTATTCCATCAGCATCAGTCCCAGAAAGCTCAGGATCAGGGCACCGATGGTGGTGCGCGAAACGGTGGACGCGAACAGGCCCACACTGGAGCATGCCAGGGCGCAGGCGAGAAGAAAGCCTTCCCCGAGCAGGATTTGGCCAAGGGTCACGCAGCCGGTGATGAGCAGCATGCACATGACCGGAAGACAGAACACCATGATCATTGCCATGCAGGCAAAGCTCTCCAGGAGCTTGCCCATCACAATGCGGAACGCACCGGTATTGGTGGTCAGAAGCAGCTCCAGGGTCTGCTTTTCCCGCTCGCCCGCAATGGAGCCGGAGGTCAGGGACGGCGCGATAAGCAGGATCAGCACAAACTGCAGAAGAATGAGCGCCTGATAGCACCGGGTGCCGGATGTGAGCGTGCCCAGGGTAATGCTTGGGCGCAGAAACCCGCTGAGAATCAGGACGGATACCAGCAGAAAGACGGACAGGCTCAGTGCCATGATGACATGCGTTTTTGCTTGCCGCATACGGCGCAGTGCCGAGGACGCAAGAATCGGGTTAATCATGCCCGGTCACCTCCATAAAGACCTTTTCCAGGTTCATGGGCGCGCGGTGCAGGTCACAGACCGGAAGCCCGCCTAGCACCAGGCGCGAGAGCATTTCATGGACTTCCTGCTCGCCGCCGTCGAGCTGCACCTGCAGAAGCTGGGATTCAGGGGACTGGACCTGCTTTACGAAGGGCAGTTCCCGGAGCAGGGTGGCGGCATCCTGCAGGCCCTGCTCATCCGTGCCCGGCAGAAAGCGGATTTCCACCGGCGCGTTCCCGTTCATCTTGTCGGAAAGCGCCTGCACGCTTCCGGAGAAAATGAGATGTCCGTGATCGATGATGGTGAGACTGTCGCACATCTCGCTCAGCTCCGGCAGGATATGCGAGGAAATGAAGACGGTCTTGCCCATGTCCTTCAGGGAGCGCAGAATGCTTTTCATGTCCGCGCGTGCCCGGGGATCCATGCCGGAGGCGGGCTCATCCAGGATCAGCAGATGCGGGTCGTGGATCAGGGCGTGGGCCAGGCACAAGCGCTGCTTCATGCCGCGGGACAGCGTGTCCACATAGGCGTCACGCTTGTCAGTGAGCTGGACCAGTTCCAGCAGCTGACCGGTCATGCGGCTGCGCATGTCCCTGTCCAGACCGTGGCACCGGGCATAGAAGTCCAGGTACTCCCAGACCTTCAGGTTCCCGTACACGCCGAAGAAGTCCGGCATGTATCCGATCAGCCGCCGTGCCTTTGCCGGCTCCCGGAGAATGGATACGCCGTCCATGACGGCGGAACCGGAAACGGGCCGCAGGAGCGTGGCCAGGATCCGCATGGTGGTGGTCTTTCCGGCGCCGTTGGGGCCGACAAAGCCGTGGAGCTGTCCGTCCCCGATGGTCATGCTCAGGTGATCCAGGGCCATGTGCTTTCCATAGGTCATGGTAAGTTCAGAGATTTCAAGCATCTTTGCACATCCCTTCCAGAGAAATGGTGGGCGTTGGGATATCCATGTACTGTCCGCTGTTCGTATCCGGCCGGAACTGGACGAAGAGCTGTCCGTCCCTGGAAAGATAGGTTTCCGGATGCGCAATGTCCGCGTCAAGTTCACACCGGTCCCACTGCTGTGTTTCCTGATTGAGGATCCAGGCCTGAAGGGGTGAACCATAGGTGCGCGTATGCAGGTTCAGAGCGGTCAGCGTGATGTCCCCGATCCCGGAAAGGTCAAAGCAGAAGGTGGGGTTTTCCGAGAGCGTGTGGTAGTAGCGCGCGTAGCCGCTGGAAGCCGTGGCGTGCGTGCCGGGCATGAGGTTCTCATCCACTTCCCAGCGAACGGCTTGGTCCTGGCCGGGCATGCGGTAGAACACGCCGGTGGGCCCCACGCTCTGCCAGGTCAGGGGACAGAAAATGATGCTGCGGTGGGCGCTGCGCGTGACTTCCCGGCCGTCGAGTGTCAGCGGAGACGCGGGAATCTGGTCCGGGAATGTGATATACACCAGGGAACGGGACAGGTCCGTATTCCCCTGATAGCTGTCCGAGTCCGGCACCAGCGACTGGAGCATGGAACTCTGCAGGTATTTTTCCGGATCCTGCGTGTTGCGCGCCTGTGTGCCGTTCTCGCTGACCCGGTAGATGTATTCATCAATCAGGGCATAGACGATATCACTGTCGGAGATATCCGTAAAAAAGGTGCCGGCAGGGTACATGGGATTCTTCTTGTCCTTCACGGTTCCGCGGAGCATGGCAAAGGAAGCCTGCTCCCCGGGGGCGAGCGCAGGAATATCCGCAAAGCCCCAGGCCGTGAACACCGCGCCGGCGGGCAGGGAAAGATCCGTCAGGTTCTCGACCTGCCCGTGCAGTCCGTCCTTCTCCATCCAGATGCTGCCCGTCACGCTTCCGCCTTCAAAGGTGCGCTGCGAATACAGCTGCCGCGGCTCCCAGGCCGTGGATGTGCTGTACCCGATCCCGGTGCGGTCACCGGACACAAAGCGCAGGTTCAGGTGCGTGGGCTCATCCGGCCGGCGGTCGTCCTCGTAATAGTCGTAGTAGTTTTCCTGGTCCGTTACCGTAAGCGCATCGTCTGCGTGCACAAAGTGCTCACCGGTGCCGGCAGAGGCCAGTACCGTGGACTGACGGAGCGTGCCTCCGTTTTCATGCGTGTCCAGGGTAATGACGGAAAGCGCCAGCGGACGATTGGTGGGTGAGTACAGGGAAATGCCGTACATGACGGCGCAGGCGGCAAGCGCCAGCAGCGGGTATACGGCCCACATCAGGGACTGCCGGTCATGCCTGCGCAGATACAGTGCCGCAAGGAGTGCGGCAATGAGCATGACCGGGATCACCAGCAGGGCCGGGAGCAGGCTCCGGGATTCTTCCAGGGGAATCTCGGACGCGGTGCCGTACATATACGGCAGTTCCTGGCTCGAACGGTACCGGCTGCCGGTCATGTACATGTACAGGTCCGTATCCTCGCGCAGCAGCAGGCGCTGGAACAGCACATGCGCCGGAGCCCAGGCCGCGAACTCCCGGGTGCCGGGGTCAAAGGCCAGGGTATAGACCACGCCGGCGTTCACCGGTGTACGCCAGACAAGTCCGGTTTCGCCGGATGCGATCACCGGCGCGGCGCCTTCAGCGGGATACAGCGACAGCTCCCGGTCCAGGGGCGCGTCCGCCAGGGAAAAGGTGCTGAGCAGGGCCGGTGTCGGATCGGCCTGCACGGCTGCGCCGGAGGCAAGCCCGGTCATGGACTGAAAGAACGGCCGCGAAAGCGCGCTGCCGGGCCCGCCCGAGAGCAGCACAAGCCCGCCGCCGCGGATCCATTTCTCCAGCACCGCCTGCTTTTCAGCGGACATCGCGGTCAGGTCCGTGCCGTCCACCACCAGCATGCTGAAGGCTGACATGAGCTCCGTGGACGCGGGAAAGGTGTCCGGGGTCAGGGCAATGGTCTGCCAGTATTCGCCGCGGTACAGTTCATCATTTTCCGGCAGGATGTCCATGAAGGACCAGACTTCCGGCTTGTCGGACATGACGCCGATGAGCAGGGCTGACGGGTTCAGGATCCTGCCCGGCTCCACGGTGAGCGCGCGGACGACCTCTGTGCCGCTCAGCACTTCCACGGTATACCTGTCCTGCTTGGACTGTACGGTGACGGTCATGTCCACCTGCTTTTCCGAGCCGGAAGGCAGGGACAGGGCCGTTTCATAACGGTTGTAGTCGTAGGGTGAAACATAGGTATTCAGAGCGATGGTTCCCTCAAAGTCCTGCCCATGATTGCAGACATGAATGGAAACGGGCATGGCTTTGCCATACGTCCAGGCTCCGTTGTAGCCGAGCCGGACTTCCAGGTCCAGGCTGCTGTTTTCCACTTCCGTATGCATGGAAGCGCCGCAGGCAGTGAGCGGCAGGAGAAACAGAAGCAGCAGACAGAGAAAACGTCTCATGACAGTTCAACAACCTCCCTCATGCGGACTGGCCGCATCTATATATACGAATCGGGAAAGGCATTTGGTTCCGTACAGCGAAAAAAACAGCAGAATTGTTACAAAAAGAAAGAGGGAAGCCAGCACCAGAACCGGCTTCCCTTTGGTCTTCCGTGGACAATTCCGTTGATTTATTGCGGATCCTGAAGCTTCGTGAATACGCTGAGCAGCGCGTAGCGGATCTTGCCGCTGGGCTTCAGGTGGTCGATCACCTGTTTTTTCTTACCGCACAGAGGGCATGTGGAGCTTGTGAGCGCACAGTTCCTGTGGTGCAGGTGCGTACGGAAGGTCTTGTTGTAGCAAGACAGGCAGAGATGATTCATCCCAACCCCTCCTTTCTACACGCCGGTGCATTTCCTTCTGGAGCCGGCGGTGACTGTATCATACGCATTTTTCTTCAAAAAATCCACTGGGGGTTCTATACCAGATCCGACATGTTTTGGCCCTTTTCCCCGCTTTTTCTGCGCCGGCGGCGCACCCGGTTGATGTGACGGACAAACTCGCCGGACCGGATCAGCTCCGCGATGACATACTGTTCCGTGACGGGCACGGGGCAGGAATAGAAGCCCGCACGCGCTTCAAAAATGTCCAGCATGGAACGGGGAAGCAGCATGTATCCGGCTCTCAGGGACGGGGCGATGGTCTTGGAAAACGTGTTGACATGCAGCACGCGCTCCAGCGGGTCCAGGGCGAAGAGCGTGTCCTCCGACTTGGTGGAGGCGGTGAACTCGGAATCAAAATCATCCTCCACGATATAGCCGTTCCGCTCCCGTGCAAAGCGCAGATACTCCTGGCGCTTGCTGGCACCGGCGGTGATGCCGGAGGGAAAGGAATGGAAGGGTGTCACGTGCAGCACCGTGGCCTGGCATTTCTTCAGGGCGGAGGAACGGATGCCGTCCCGGCCCATGGGCAGCATCTGACAGGTTACACCCTGCGCCTCATAGACCTGGCGGATCATGGGATAGGAGGGATCCTCCAGGGCAAACACGCGGTCCCGGCCCAGCAGCTGTACCACAAGCCCGTAGAGATACTCGGCGCCGGAACCGATAATCACCTGTTCCGGGGAAAGGCGTATGGACCGCGTGGCCAGAAGATAATCCGCCACGGCCTGGCGCAGCGCCGGCACACCGGCTGTGGGGCATCGCTCCATCAGCGTGTCCCCGTAGCGGCTGAGCACATTGCGCATGGCCCGCGCATAGGCGGCAAAGGGCAGTTCCTCCCCGCTGCGCGACTGAGCCGGCAGGGGCTGAAGCGGCGTTTCGGTTTCGGGCTGGTCCAGCACGTCCTCAGCGCGGTAGGCCACATAATACCCGCTGCGCTGCCGTGAGACGAGGAAGCCCTCATCCACCAGAATGTCATAGGCATGGCTGACGGTGATCAGACTCACATTGTAGTTTTCCGCGGTGGTGCGGCGCGAGGGGACACGGCTGCCGAAGGGATGGACGCCGCCGGTGATCTCACGCCTGAGATCCGCATAGATCTGCATATAGGCGGGCTGAAAGGATCCTGCCATAGGTTCACCTCCCATCATTGCATGCATCAAAGGCTCCGGACATGGTCCGGAGCCTTTGATGTGGTAGTCCTTCAGAACGGAAATCTCCGGGGCTTATGGCTGGATGCTCTGGAGCAGACCGGTGATGAGCCGGGAGAAATTGTCGGATACGCTCTCCGCACTCTGGCTGATATGACTGTGGGACAGCTGTTCACCCGTGATGCCTGCGGCCATATTGGTGACACAGTTGATCATGCAGACCTTCATGCCCATGTGCACAGCGGCAATGGCTTCAACCGCGGAGCTCATGCCGACGGTGTCGGCACCCAGCATGCGGAAGGCACGGATCTCGGCGGGTGTTTCATACTGGGGCCCGGTGACCTGAAGATACACGCCCGTCTGAACCTGGATGCCCTCTTTCCTGCCGATCTCCAGAACGGTATTGCGGAGGGTTTCGTCATAGACAGAGGTCATGCCGGGGAAACGTGTCCCGATCTCGTCGATGTTTTCGCCGATCAGAGGGGAGGGCACGAACATGGACAGATGATCCTCCACGGCCACAAAGTCCCCGACGGAGAACGTTTCGTTGATGGCACAGACGGCGTTGGTGAGAATCACGGTCTTTGCCCCGAGAATATGCAGGACCCGGAGCGGGAACACCACATCCTGCATATCATATCCCTCATAGTAATGGACTCTGCCCTGCATGACGGCAATATTCAGGCCGTCCAGGGTCGCAAAGATCAGATTGCCGGAATGTCCCGCAACGGAGGTCGTGGGCCATCCGCGGATTTCGTCATAGGGAATGGTTTTCACAATATTGAGCGTTTCGGCATAGTTCCCGAGTCCGCTGCCGAGCACGAGCACAACGTCCGGCACGAAGGAATCGGAGAGGCTCTGGATATGTCCGGCGCACCTGAGAAGCCTGGCATAATAGGCATCGTCGTCAAAGTCTTTCACGATTTCATCTTCCTGCGGTGCAGGCTGGGCCTCGGGATTGGACGGTACGGCCGCGCTTTCAGTGACGGTGCAGCTGAAAACGGAGAAGGTGACAAGGACAGCCAGAACCATACACAGAAGTTTTGACGGCAGTGTTTTCATCATGCTGAGGCACACCTTCTGTGTACCTGACAGGTGCGGGGGGTGCCGATCCCCCTTTCGATCATGTCAGGCGCAACGTGCAAAGCGGTGCCTGTCTGCGTGGTTTTGGCGAAAGAAACGTGCTTGCATCTGCGGCGTTTCAGCTGACGCTGTCGTTTATATCATAGTTTCCCGGCGTCGTCAACGCGAGGAAACTGGTCTTATAAAATTTCCTGAAAGTGGTACTATC
>CACYNZ010000085.1 GCA_902775835.1 uncultured Eubacteriales bacterium
ACGACGGGCAGCATTGCCTTTGACGTTATCAACTATCTGATCATCGGTCTGGCTGCGTTCACCACAGTGCTTCCCATCATCTATATCATCTTCAACTCCTTTGCAACGGAGCTGGAGCTTCAGACCAGGTCCATGTTCATTTTCCCGCACACTTGGTCACTGGATGCATACAGGTATATATTTGCTTCCAACAAGCTGCTCCGTGCATTCGGGAACTCCGTTCTGATCACGTTTGCAGGCACACTGGTCAACCTGTTCTGCACAGTGACCATGGCATATCCGCTCAGCAAGAAGTATCTGAGAGGCCGCACGCCGATTCTCAATGCAATCATCTTCTCCATGTTCTTCTCCGGCGGCATGATCCCCGGATTCGTGGTGGTTTCTTCCTGGCTGGGTATGCGCGGCACTTACTGGGCACTGATTCTGCCCGGTGCCATCAGCGCATACAACATGATGATCGTGAAGAACTTCTTCCAGGGCATTCCTCAGGAACTGGAAGAGAGCGCGGCTCTGGACGGATGCAACGAACTGAAAACCCTGTGGCAGATCGTGCTTCCTCTGTCCCTGCCGGTGCTGGCAACCTTCGGTCTGTTCTATGCGGTTGGACACTGGAACAGCTATTTCCCGGCCATGATCTATCTGACGGATGACAAGATGTATCCTCTGCAGCTGATTCTGCGCAACATCATCGTGACTGCAGAAGCCTCCGCCAGTGACATGAGTCTGATGGACCCGAACTTCGTGGAACCTCCCAAGCAGTCCATCAAGATGGCTGTTATCGTGGTGGCCACGGTTCCGATCATGTGCATCTATCCTTTCCTCCAGAAGTATTTCGTCAAGGGCGTTATGGTCGGCGCTCTGAAGGGCTGATGCAAGCCCTGAAGCAACTTTGGTTATTCGCGGATTTTCCGCATAACAAATTTTATAAGGAGGCAACCTCGTATGAAGAAACTTGTTTCCCTGTTTCTGGCTGCAGCGATGCTTCTCGGCATGATGAGCTTTGCATCTGCTGAAGCAAAGGAAGAAATGACGCTGAACGTCATGCTGCCTGACTTCTATTCTGATTCGGATTTCGTGTCCCTGGAAGACGGCAACCCCGTTCTGCAGGCCATCTATGAAGCTACCGGCGTGAAGCTGAACATCACCTGGGTGCCCGACTCCGGTTACGGCGAGCGCACCACCCTGACTCTGGCTGACAACAAGAACATGCCTGAAGTCATGGTTATGCAGGGCGTCCGTGATGCGATCATGATCTCCTCCGCCCGTGCTGGCGCTTTCTGGGATCTGACCGATTTCGTGGCTGATGCGGAGAACTATCCGAATCTGGCTGCCGGTTCTGCTTCCGTCTATGACAACATCGCCATTGACGGCCGCCTCTATGGCATCTATCGTGCCCGTGCCTATGCCCGTGCCGGTATCTATTACCGCAAGGACTATGCTGCACAGGTTGGCTATGAGAACGAGCCCACCACCGTTGAAGAGTTCAAGGACATGTGCCTGAAGATGGCCGCCATCGATCCTGACCTCTATGTGATCAATATGTGCAAGTATGTTGCTGGCACGATTGGCATCATGACCGTCATGAACGGCGCTCCCTTCCAGTATGGCGTCAACGAAGAAGGCAAGATCTATCCTGCTTTCGAAGATGCTGCTTTCCAGGAAGGCCTGGATTTCCTGCGTGAGCTCTATGCTGCCGGCGGCATTGATCCGAACTTCATGATCATTGAGAGCGGCAACTGGAACGACGCAGAGCGTTCTGATCCCCTCAAGGCTCTGATGCGTCTTGACTGCCTGGACAACGGCTATCGTTATGAAGAGTGGCTGGAAGAGAACAAGGGTGTGGATCCCGCCAACCCCGTTGTTGCTCTGCTGACCGCCCTGCCTGACAAGAACGGCAAGACCCAGATCTGGCCCCAGAACATCGGTGCTTCCGGTGAAATCGTGGTCACCAAGGCTGTTTCCGCTGACAAGCTGCCCAAGGTTATGAAGTTCCTCGACTGGTGCAACAGCGCTGAAGGCCAGACCCTGCTGAACTGCGGTGTGCAGGATAAGACCTACTGGATCCAGAGCGACGGATATCGTTACACCTATCCCGAAGGCGAAGCGGAAAATTCTGCCACCTATGCTGCCTACACCAACACTGTACAGCACAGCCTGAACCAGCTTGGCATGAACGTCAACGGCGATCTGACTCCTCCCACCGCCGCCACTCCTCTGCGTGCCGAGTACGCCCAGAACCTGCTGGACAATGCCCAGTATGTTATCGCCAACCCCTGCTACACCTATGACAGCGAAACCAACAACCTGATGGGCGGCAGCCTGGCTCAGGAAGTGGAAGACGCTCAGGTGCAGTACATTGCCGGCAAGATCGATCTGGCAGCTCTGCAGGCTGTTTATGCTGACTGGCATGCCCAGGGCGGCGATGATATCCTGGCCGAGTATCAGGCGATCTATGACGCTGAAAAGTAATCCATAATCCCCATGAAATCTTTGGGCTGTCGTGACTGAAAAGGGCGGCAGCCCATTTTTCCGCCCGGGGGCGGATGCTCAGAGCGTGGACCAAAGAACAGGAAATGATTTCCTGATAATGGAGAGGCAATATGAACAAGGTATACTGCTGTTTTCCAGGAGGGTATCACAAGGCCCTCACCATGTCCTATGATGACGGAAAACTTGAGGACAGACGTCTTATTGATATTTTCAACAAGTACGGCATTAAGGGAACTTTCCACCTGAACAGCGGACTGATGAAGGACGATCCCAACAGGATTCAGCCCGCTGAAATCCGCACGCTGTATCAGGGACATGAGGTATCCTGCCATACCGTGACGCACCCGACCATCGCACGCTGCCCGCTGCCTGAAGTGATCCAGGAAGTGCTGGATGACCGGAAAGCGCTGGAAGACATAGTGGGATATCCGGTGCGTGGTCTCAGCTATCCCAACGGTTCACTGTCCGACGAGATTGTGAACGCGCTCCCTGCATGCGGAATCCGTTACAGCCGTCTGGTGGGATCCTCGGACAGTTTTGCGCTTCCGGAAAATCCTCTGCGCTGGCTGTCAACCTGCCACCACAATCACCGGCTCATGGAAAACGGTGAGGCGTTCTGTGAACTGTTCAAGAAGCAGTATCTGTATCTCATGTATGTCTGGGGGCACAGCTATGAGTTTACCCAGAAGGACAACTGGGATCTGATGGAAAACTTCTGCAAGACCGTGGGCGGAAGGGACGATATCTGGTACTGCACCAATATTCAGTTTGTGGATGCCATGGAGAACTTCAAGCGTCTTCAGTTTGCTGCAGACAACAGCTTTGTGTACAATCCCAACCATGATTCCTGCTGGGTTCGGGTCAATGACGGAGATCCGCTCGAAATCCCTGGTGGTGCTCTGGTCAATCTGTAAGGGGGAGACAAATTGAAAGCCTATCGTGATCCCATCACGGGATATGAAGTGCGCAGCTATACCACCGGCCCAGCCCGCAATGCAAAGCTCTATTTCACCAGCGAAAACTTTTCGCTGGATGACCGGTGCTTCTATTTCAACAGATCGGGCAGTGAAACAGAAGACGGAACCTGGTGCTGTGACTGGAAAAGCGGCGAGATGCACCGGGTGGTGGACTCGACCTACCGCGGGTTCGCCCTGGACCGCGAGAAGAACTGTGCGTATGTCTGCAGAGACGAGACGGAAGTGTACCGGGTTGATCTGGGTACGGAAGAAGCTGAGTTTCTGGGAAGCCTCCCCAGGGGCGGGAAAATCACGGGTCATCTGACCGCCGCCAATACGGGCAGGATTGCCTGCAGCTTTCATCTCCCGAGCAAGATTTATGCGCTTGTGATTCTGGATCCCGGGAAAACGGATGCGGAAGTGGTCTATCGTTCCGATTACCGGCTCGGGCATGCCCAGATCTGTCCCACAGATGAGAACCTGATTTTCTATATCCATGAGACAGAGGGCGATGCCTTCCAGAGAACGTTCATGTGCGATGTGCGCGAGCGTTATGTCCGTCCTTACTATGTGGAGCATCCCGATGAATGGATCACGCATGAGGTATGGGCCGCGGACGGCAGTGAAATGGCGTTCATGAAGCTGCCTGGCCGGGTTCTGATCGGCGACAAGGATGGCCGGCATTTTGATCAGGTGGCGGAGAGCGAGCAGCTGCTGCATCCCTGCCTGAGCCGGGACCGCAAGTGGATCTGCGCTGACCGGATCAGCTATTTCGGGAACAGAGTACAGGAAGGCGTTGTTCTGATCCACCGCGCAAGCGGCAAAAGCCTGCTGATCGCTTCCACAGGCTCCTGCAGGACAGGTGCGGATCATCAGCATCCCAGCTTCAACCGGGCAGGGGATATGATTCTCTTCTCGAATCCGGACGAAACCGGAACGGCTCAGGTATGCACCATTGAACTGAATCAGGTCATGCCGGCGTTTGAGGATGTGGCCGGAAAGTAAACTGCACCGGCAGGTAGACAGATTGATACCGGAGTTATACAATCCGGATATCACACATGAGGAGGCAAAATGATGCTGGAAGAACTCAGACAGCAAGTGTATGAAGCGAACATGGAACTGCCGCGCCGGAATCTTGTCACCTATACCTGGGGCAATGTGTCCGGGATTGACCGCGCATCCGGCCTGATTGTCATCAAGCCTTCCGGAGTCGAGTACGAAGATCTTACGCCGGACAAGCTTGTTGTTGTGGATCTGGAGAACCGGATCGTGGAGGGCGAGCTGAATCCGTCGTCGGATACCAAGACCCACGTGGAACTGTATAAGGCATTCCCCGCACTTGGCGGCATTGTTCACACGCACAGTCCGCATGCAGTAGCGTGGGCGCAGGCAGGCAAGGATATTCCCTGCTTTGGAACCACGCATGCCGACTACTTCTATGGCCCGGTGCCGTGTGCCAGAAGCCTGACGGCTGAAGAAGTGGAAGAGGACTACGAGAAGAACACCGGCAAAGTGATTATCGAAACCTTCCATGATCGGAATCTTGATCCTGTTGCCGTGCCCGGCGTCATCTGCCGGAATCATGGTCCATTCACGTGGGGAAAGAACGCTGCTCAGGCGGTCTATCACGCAGTGGTGCTCGAGGAAGTCGCGAAAATGGCCATGTATACCCTGACAATCTGCCCGGAAACCGGTATGGCTCCTCAGTATGTGCAGGACAAGCATTATATGCGGAAGCATGGTCCCAACGCATATTACGGTCAGAAATAATTATCCCAGTGTTCCCCAGTTTATCCTCAGCCTAGTAAATCCTCTTAGCCTTGCTTCGGCAAGGCTTTTTCTTTTCACCGGAGGGAACGGATCGGACAGTCGCTTTCCATGGGTATGCTCTGGTTCACTTTGTGGGTATTCCGAATACGGGTATAAAAAACGGACACGTCAGTTGTCTGACGCGTCCGCAGGAGGCTGTATTCAGCAGAATTCAGCACAAAGTGTTTTCTTTGCCGCATTCAGGGCTTCACAAACCCGGTCCGTATACCTGTCAAAATCCGGATCCGGCCTCTGCAGTTCCGGATGCGCGAGAATGTGATCAAGGCAGATTCTGACACCCTGGTCGAAGCGGATGGTGGCCTGATATCCGGGCACAGCCTTCTTCAGCTTGGTATTGTCGAAGATCACGGACTGGGCCTTGTCTCCGGTAAGGCTTCCTTCAAACCCGTAGGAGGAGGTTTCCGCGAGGAAGTCGGAGGATACATGAAGGGGATGCAGCTGAACGTGCAGGGCATCTGCGATGGTTTCATAGATCTGATTCCAGGTCAGGGTTTCATCACCGGTGATATGGAACGCTTCTCCAATAGCATGGGGATTGCCGGCCAGGCCGACGAAACCTTTGGCAAAATCCGTATTGAAGGTCAGTGTCCACAGACTGGTGCCGTCTCCCTGGATCAGAACCGGCTTACCGTGCATCATGCGGTCCAGCACCTGCCAGGACCCGAACTGGCCATGCACGCCCACGGGAACGGAGCGCTCGTCATAGGTGTGGCTGGGTCGGATAATGGTCGCGGGAAAACCGGAATTCCGGCATGCTTCCATCAGCAGATGCTCGCAGGCGATCTTGTCCCGGGAATACTGCCAGAAGGGATTGACCAGGCTGGTGGATTCGGTGATGAACGGGGAACAGACCGGCTTGTGATAGGCAGAGGCGGATGAGATATACATGTACTGCCCGCAGCGGCCTGCGAAGAAATCCAGGTCCATCTGCACCTGTTCCGGGCGGAACCCGATAAACTGGCATACCGTGTCAAAGTTCTTTCCGGAAAGCGCGGCTTTCCGGGACTCTATGTCCCAGACATCGCAGGTCAGGACATGTGCGCCGTCCGGGACGCGCTCTGTGCGGTTTCCGCGGTTGGCAAGCGTGACATCCCAGCCTTCCTCAAGAAAGCGCCGGGTGACCGCAGTGGAGATGGTGCCGGTTCCGCCGATGAGCAGTACAGTTCTCATAAAATATCTCCAGTCTGTCAGGCTTTTTTTGCAAACCTGGCACGGTTTTCGGTGTCGGCACGGCCTGGCGCGATTTCGCCGGCTTTCTGAAGCGCCATCTTTGTCAGCAGCGGGCCGACAAGTTCATAGATGAGTACGGAGAACAGGACAATGTTGCGGATCAGGCTGGCATCCGTGCTGCCGAGTACCTGGGCTGAAATGACCATGCCCAGCGCCACACCGGCCTGGGGAAAGAGGGTAATGCCGAGATACTTGCGTACCAGGCTGTCACAGTGCATGATGTCTGCTCCAACATGAGCACCCGTGTACTTGCCCAGGCAGCGGATAAGGATATAGACCGCGCCGATGAGAAGGGTTACCGGGGATGCCATGACCGACAGGTCCAGCTGCGCGCCGGAGATGACGAAGAAAACAGCATACAGGGGAACCGTCCAGCGTGCGGAACGCTTCATGATATCTTCCGAGAACTCACTCAGGTTGCAGAACATGGTCCCCAGCATCATGCAGACCAGCAGGGAAGAGAAGGAGAGACGCACGCCCCCGCCGAGATCCCAGCTGAGGCTGGCCAGGGAAATGGTCATGATCACAAAGGAAATGGTGAGTGACAGACGGTTGGAGTTGGAGAAGAACATCTTTTCCAGCCATGTGAGCAGGAGCCCCATCAAGGATCCGAGCACCAGGGAAGCGGTAATCTCCAGCAGCGGATTGACCAGAACGGAGATGATGTTCAGCGCGCCGCCGTTCATCGCCTGGGCGATGCCGATGCTGACGGCAAACACCACAAGACCCACCGCGTCATCCAGAGCAACAATGGGAAGCAGCAGGTCCGTCAGGGGGCCCTTGGCCTTGTACTGACGCACGACCATCAGCGTGGCAGCAGGCGCTGTGGCGCTGGCAATGGCGCCGAGCGTGATGGCCACAGGCAGCGGAAGCACGTCAGGTCCCAGCACGAAGTGCAGGATCACAAGCGCAATATCGACAAACAGGGTTGCCATAAGCGCCTGAAGAATGCCGATAAAGGTGGCAGTCTTCCCGGTGTGCTTGAGCTGACCGAGCCGGAACTCATTGCCGATATCGAATGCGATGAATCCCAGGGCGACATTGGAGAGAATGGCAATCTTTCCGACTTCCTCCATGGTCTTGAATCCGAGACCCGGCAGGTTCAGACGCCCCAGCACAAAGGGGCCGATCAGCACGCCTGCGATGAGGAAGGCGGTGACGTCAGGGAAGCGCAGATGAAGACGCTTGAAGACACGGGTCATCATGAGCCCGGCAAACAGGGCAAATGCAGTGGAAAGTAATTCAGGCATGAAATATATCCAAGTCCTTTCTCGGGGAATGTGTCCCCTTTCGTTGGCACAAGGATACATTATAGTCATGATAAATCAGTTTTCAAGCGCTGTAACACATGATTCCGGAATAATATACACAGGAACTTAGCGGACACGGCGTCATGCCGTTTACACCCAGCAGGAACGGTCTCTGCCGGAGCCGATCTCGAAATGGTATTTGACTATACCGAGATCCACCTGGGAAAACGGACCGCGCATGGCTGTGATGCGGACCTTGTCGCCTTCCAGGTCAAGACGGAATTTCTGCTGATTCATGGCGGTGGGGGCGAGGAGTGCCGCGTCCACGCCGCGGGCAAACCATTCAGGCGCATAGGCCGCATTGGTGACATCAGCCATGGATTTGCTTCTGCGCCCGGTGCCGGGCGTGGCGCCGTAGCCCAGAGCAATGACGCAGACCAGTTTTTCATCCTTTGCGGGATGCACAGGAAGCCTGCGCTTGGAAAATGTCAGACCGACCCAGCAGGTGTTGAGTCCGAGCATCTGGCATGTCAGTACAAATTTCTCGCCCCAGTATCCGGCGCGCTCCTGCAGATCATCCGCCTGACGGCCCATGATCACCAGATAATTGCGGACACCGGAAAACTTGCCGTAATGGGCAAGTGGGCCGCTGAAGGCGCCGGGCTCATCCGTGACCAGCTCCATATGAAGATTTCCCTCAAGATTGCAGCGGAAAAGACACTCGGTCAGCTGATGCTTGAGTTCATCTGTCAGCGGGTCCGGCAGGAAAGAGCGCACGGAGTGCCGTGCCTGAATGGCTTCGAGTTCTGTCATGACATTGATCCTCGCATTCATGGATTGCAGGTGATGTGCATTGCAGCGGCTGTGCAGGAAAAGATGATGCCGCGTGCCCGGTCCGGGACTGTCCGCTGCGCGGTAAAAACAACCCTGCAGCATGAACTGCGGCAGACTCTGGACCGGAGCCCCGTCGGTGTGGATGCACCTGCTGTGGAATGGAATGAAACTTTGCAGATTATACAGGAAGTGGGAAAAAGATGCAAGAACAGGCGCGGGAACGCAGCATGCAGCGGGGTAGACGAAGCTAGGCCGGATTGATACAATGCATGCATGCGTCTGTATGACAGCCGGTGTGGATGGAGGAATGGTGACGCTTGAAGAAAGCATTTCAGATTACAGGACTGGTGCTGCTGGTACTGTGTCTTTTTTCCGCGCATGCCCTGGCAGAGCGCCTGGGCGTTCAGGGGGAGATGCGCAGCTTCAGAACGCTCCGGATCCTTGCAGATATACCTGAGGCGGTGTCGGGAAAACTGGAAATTGTGCAGGGCTCCGCAGTGATCCGGGATTTTGAATGGACATCCGGAGAAACTCTGGAATGGGACGGCCTTGCGTATTTCGGGGAACCGCTTGCTTCCGGGGATTACACGCTCCGGGGCACCTTTGCCGGCCGGGACCGGAGAACCTGGACGGAAGAGACGGCGTTTCACATGAAAAATCCCGGGACAGCGGTACTGTATGCGCTGCCCTGGCCGGAATGCGTGCATGCGGATGAGCTGGACACGTTTGTGGTGGAAACGGCAGGCAGCGGGGAGGGCACACTGATCCTGACATGCGAGGACATGCAGGGGCAGGAGCGGTTCCGGGTCACCCGCAGCCTGACGGAGTCCTTCCAGCCGGGCAGGGTCCGGCCGGGACAGGCGCGGATGGAAAAGCTTGAGCCCGGTGAATACCGCTTCCGGCTCTGGATGGCCGGGGCGGAGGCCTGGGAAAAGACCTGCACGGTGACCGTGACCGATACCGGGCGGGAGAATCTGGTGCCGGGCGTGACCGGTCCTGTGCTGCCGGAAACAGGCATGAGTGATGCGGAAATCTGGGCAGTCATGCAGAAGCCCTCCGTGGTGGTGGATATCGGCAACATATCGCATCAGAACATATACAGTGAAAAACAGGAGAAAAGTCAGGTGCTGGGTACCCTGCACGGGCAGTCCCAGGCCCTGGAAGTCCTGGAAACAGACGATGCCTGGGCGCGGATCCGTGCCTGCCGTCATGAGGACGGAGCCTGGGTGGAAGGATATGTCCCGCTCAGGCGGCTGAAGGTAGTGAAACCGGCCGGGGAATACGGCCTTTTGGTGGATATGACCAGCCAGACGCTTGCTGTGTTCCGCTCCGGGGAGCGGCTCTGCACGGTTTCCGTGTCCACCGGGCATGCGATCCCCCAGAAACTGTTCCGGGAGACAGCTCAGGGTGCTTTTCTTACGGATGAGCATATCGGCGGGTTTGCGGAAAGCTTCTTTCATTATGAATATCCGATCCGCTATGACGGCGGGAATCTGATGCATCAGGTGGGC
The DNA here is from genome assembly GCA_902775835.1 of uncultured Eubacteriales bacterium. Next base: position 10,105 of record CACYNZ010000085.1, read on the forward strand.
TGGAAGAAGAACGGAGGCTTCCGGGATACATCCGAGCAGATGGCACTGCTTGGGACAAAGGCTTCCCATGGCTGCATCCGTCTTCCGCAGGCCAATCCCGTGTTCAGCGCCTATCGCGCGTGGACTATGCTGCCGAGGGGCACCCGGGTACTGATCATGGACAACGCCCCCATGCCGGAGACGGAAACAGCGGAAGAACCGGAAGAACCCGAAGGAACAGAGGTGCCTGATGCCGGACCGGTCTGGTCCTGGGAGGAAGGATCCCTGGAGATACCGGAACTGGAAGACGCGGAGGAATGGATTGATTTTGACGGTGCGGATGCACTGGAGGCGATTCCGGGCGACCGTGAGCCGGCTCAGATTGTACTGACCGCAGGCGGGGACGTGGTGCTGGGCACCCGGGAAAACTGGTGGCGCAGACAGGACGGCCTGGTCCGTACGCTGGAGCGGGAGGGGCTCGCATACCCGCTGTCCGGGCTGAAGGATATATTCCTTGAGGATGATGCCACGCTCGTGAACCTGGAATGCGTACTCAAGGCGGACGCGCGCTGGGAGAAAACGGACAAGCTGTACCGCTTCCGCGGCCTGCCCTCCTATGCGGAAGCGCTTCCGCTTTCCAGCGTGGAGTACGTGTGCATTGCCAACAACCATTACATTGATTACGGGTATTCAGGCCAGAAGGCCACCCGGGAAGCGCTTGAAAGCAGACAGGTGGGGTATTTCGGGTACGGATATACATCCGTGCTGGAATGTGCCGGATACCGGATCGGACTGTGCGGCATCCGGGAAACCGTGTACCTGTCAAATCCGGAACAGATGGAAAAGGATATCCGTGCGCTGCGGGATGCCGGGGCGGATGTGGTGATCTGCATGTGCCACTGGGGGAAGGAATACTCGGCGACGCACAATGAAACACAGATCCGGATGGCGCAGAGCGCGGCGGCAGCCGGGGCGGACCTGATTCTCGGCGGACATCCCCATGTGGTGCAGGGGCTGGACATTGTGGACGGAAGCATTGTGGTCTGGAGTCATGGAAACCTCATGTTCGGGGGCACCATCCAGCTGACCACCTTTGACGGGCTGCTCACCCGCTGGGTCCTGCATATGACCGACAGTGGATTGGAAAAGGCCGAGCTCGTGCTGATCCCCGTGCTTACGTCCTCTGCCGCGCAAAGTGGGGTCAATGACTATCATCCTGTGATCGCACAGGGGGAAGACGCCCGGCAAATCCTGGAAAAGGTCCAGGCGGACAGCACATTGAGCATCCGTGAACGGATGGTCTTCCGAAGGGGAGAGGACGGGTTTTATCCGGAGAACGCCGAGGTGGAAAACTGAGGAGATAAGGAAAAGCCGCTTTCCCTTTTGGGAAAAAGCGGCATGAATACGGTCTGTGTTCAGGACTCGCGCTCCAGGAAGGTATGGCGCTTTCCCTGCGTCTTCCATTCCAGAACGGCATCCAGGTCCACATGATGGATGGCGTCAAAGATATTCTGTTCCACATTGGGATGCGTTTCCCGGAGCTCACGGAGAAGCTGCTTGGTTTCCTTGCGCTTGGAAAGATGCCCCTCACCGCCGTGCAGCTCCGCTTCCTCCGTGAACCGGCAGGCACACTGGATGAAGGAAAGGCCGTTTTCCCCGGCCCAGTGGATAATTTCTTCTTCACGCAGCATGTACAGCGGACGGATCAGCTGCATGCCGGGAAAATTCCTGGAGTCGAGGATGGGCGGCATGGCCTGCAGCTGGGCACCGTAGAACATGGCCATGACCGTGGTCTCGATCACGTCATCAAAGTGATGGCCGAGCGCGATCTTGTTGCAGCCCATTTCCTGGGCCCGCGCGTACAGACAGCCTCTGCGCATCTTGGCGCACAGAAAGCAGGGATTCTTTTCCTGATGGTTGGCAATGGCGAAGATGTCGCTTTCATAGAGGGTATAGGGGATTTCCAGCAGCTGCGCGTTGCTTTCCACTTTCTGCCGGTTGCGTTCATGATAGCCCGGGTCCATGATCAGGTAG
>CACYNZ010000086.1 GCA_902775835.1 uncultured Eubacteriales bacterium
CGCAACAAACTGACGGATCCGAAGGATATGGTGAAAAACATGGGTATCCGCATGGCGTACAAAGCGGCCCGCACCGTGGACTACCAGAGCGTGCTGGGCATGAATGTGCTGACCATGCGCTTCTGACGGGAAGTTCGTGGAACAGAAGCTGGATGCGGTCGGATGCGGCGGACGGCAGAAGGGTCAGGTCATGGTGGCCGCCGAGGATATTGCGCGCTATGCCTGCGCCGGAAGCGGCAGCGTGACGGTGACATTCATGGATCACGGTATCTTCTACAATCCGCTGGAAGCGCCTGAACCTGAGGTGCCCGTGGACCGGGAGGCGGATGAGGTCAGCGGACTGGGCCTGTTCCTGGTGCGCAGGCTGATGGACGCGGTGATCTACGAATATGTGAGCGGCACCAATAATCTGCGCATCACAAAGCATTTCTGAGACAACTGAAAAAGTCCCCGGGCCCCGGCAGCGTGGGGCACAGGGAAATGCCAGAAGGGGCCGGTGCGGACTTGTCTGCACCGGCCCCTGGCATGTGGCTTCAAAACGGTTAACTTCTGCAGAGTGCGTCCACGATTTCCCTGTGGAGCACTTTTCCCGTGTGACGGTCCATGAGCGCGAAACGTCCGCAGTCCCACCAGAAGCAGGGAATGCCTTGTTCGCGGGCTTTTTCTGTGAAACAGGCGGCGTGACGGGCACGGGCGGCGGTGTTCTGCTTGTCCTCCGAGCCAAACTCGCCGATCATGAGCGGCGCGCCGTGCTTTGCGGCAAAGGCGGAAAGCGCGGTCATGAGCGCATCGATCTGGGCATGGTCCGCGTCGGTGCCCCAGGTATCCCGGAGCGGATGGGTGTCGGACCGGAGCCAGCAGAATCCCTGGGGATCGTAGTTGTGGACCTGGAGGATGATCCGGCCAGTGTCCGTATCCGCGGGCATCCGGAACGCGTTAAGTGTTCTGGGGGTATGGCCGGCGGAATAGGACTGGAGCGACAGAATCCGCGCGGCATTATATCCGCCGCAGGCGCGGACAGCATCCACGAAACGCTGATGCCATCTGTTGTGCGCGCTGTAGGCGTCATCATCCATGGTCTCAGACCAGTGTTCCTTTCCGTCGAGCATTTCATTGAACGCCTCGAATACGAGCTTCTCCCCGGTCCCGACAAAGCGCTCCGCGATCTGGCGCCAGAGGTATTCGAAACGCTCTCCATACCGTTCATGGCACATGCCCGTCGCCTGAAGCCAGCCGTGGGAGCCGGCATCATGATGGACATTGAGCATGCATACCATCCCGGCATCAAGAATCCAGCCGGTGATTTCCTCCACACGGTCCAGCCAGGCCGGGTCAATCCTGCCGTCGCAGTCGAGGTGCTGTACCCAGGTCACCGGCAGACGGACCGCGTCGAAGCCCGCGTCCTGCACGGCATGAATCAGGCTTTTGGTGACAGGGGGATTGTTCCAGGCGGTTTCGGCTTCCCTGGGGGAAACGATTTCACCGCTTTTCACATCACGCTTTATGGCATCCAGCGTGTTTCCAAGATTCCAGCCGGCGTGAATCCGGGCGGCAAGACGCTGGGCGGGGGTAAGGTTTGGCATGGTGCTCCTCCGTTCTGCAGATGGACGCAGGTCCAGACAGCATGTCAGTTTCATGTCCAGGACATATGACCTTACGCTTTCCTGGCGGGTAGAGTCTACCACATTTTTTCTCCATGTCGACCTGCCGGAAAATGTGCGCCCGGAACCGGGGGCGGCAGAGCAGGAACAGAAAAAAGCCGGATTCTCCGGAACCCGGCTGTTATGAAACATGAATGAACGATGTCAGATGCGGGGGAGCGCTTATTCCGGCTGATCACGGTTGACCATCCATGTGCCCGCAATCATGATCAGAAGCGCAACGAAGAACAGTACGCCCGGTATCTCGCGGAAGATGATGAAGGACAGAAGCACCCCGACAAAAGGCGCGATGGCGTAATAGGCGCTGGTCTTCGCGGCGCCGAGATATCGCTGGGCATACACATAGAAGTAGATGCTCAGGCCGTAGGCCACAAACCCGAGCAGCAGAATTTTTAGTATGTCGCCCCATGCGGGCAGGGCTTCGCCGGCCGCCAGACCGATGATCACCGAACCAATACCGGAACCGAAGCCCTTGATCACCACGATCTCCAGCGGATCACTCTTTGACAGGCAGCGGGTGCAGTTGTTCTCCAGTCCCCAGCAGACACAGGCCAGAAGCACGAACAGCGAGCCGATGGAAAAGCGGAAGCAGCCGGCGTCTTCCACCGACAGAAGGATGCTGGACAGGGTGATCAGACCAATGGCGGTCCAGAGGCGTTTCCCGATCTTCTCCCCGAAAAGGAGCATTGCGATGAGAGAGGTGGCGACGATCTCAAAGTTGTTGAGCAGGGAGGCGTTCGCTGCCGTGGTGCGCTTAAGGCCGATCATCAGGAAGATGGGCGCTGCGATGTCCAGCACGACCATGCCCAGCGTGTATTGAAGATCCTTTCCCGTCAGCCGCATTTCCTGTTTTCCGTGTCCTGCCCTGCTGCGGACAAGGCCCATGACAGCCATGCCGATGCCCGCGCCCAGATACAGGAAGCCGGCCATTATGGTGGGCGGCACGTTCTGCAGCAGCAGCTTGGAAACCGGTGCATTCAGTGCATACAGGGCAGCGGCCAGCATGGCGGCCAGGGCAGAATGGTGAACCATGGCTTCCTTTCCCCTCCTTGACGCACAGACATTATTTCCGTATGATTGATCCGTTACCGAACATTGTGTTCACATTGATTATAGGGAGCAATTCCGGCGTCAGCAAGAATCAGAAATCCTGATGTATCCGATACGGAACAGATCAGGGTAAACTGTTCGGGGAGGAGCCTATGGACCGCAGACAGAGAAAAAGCAGACAGGCCATTTTCAGGGCCTTTATGGAACTTCTGAAGCACGAAAGTTACTCGAAAATTACCGTTCAGGAGATCATCGATCAGGCGGATGTGGGCAGGACAACCTTCTATACGCATTTTGAGACCAAGGATGCCCTGCTGAAGTCGTTCTGCGGGGAGATCTTTGAGCATGTGTTTTCCGAGAATCTGAACAGGGAAAAGACCCATGACTTTTCGGGCGAGCATGACACGAAAGCCAGGGTCACGCATATCCTGTATCACCTGCGGGAACACATGGCGTATCTGCCCGGCATTCTGTCCGGAGACAGTGATGCGTTCTTTATGGATTATTTCAAGGAGCGTCTTTCCGTGCTGTTCTCGGCATCCGTCCGGGCATCGGAAGGGGTTCTGTACGATTATGCGCTCAACCATACAGTGAATGATTTCGCCGAAACCATCCGCTGGTGGGCCAGACACAGTGAGTATTCCCCGGAGGAAATCAGCGCATTCTTTTTTGAGACAGCGCCGGGGATGGACTGAAAACCCGGTCAGCCGGGTGCGGTGATATGTCGAAACATCCATGAACCAGTTCGGAAGGGAGTCGGGACAGGCTATGACAAAGGAAGAAATGATGCATCTTGTGAACCGGTCTCTGTTCGCAACCATCGGGTATACCGATGAGTTTGGCAGACCCAATGTCCGCAGGGTGTTCTGCACATGGCACAGGGGACTGGGCAGACACCTGATCTCGACAAACACAGGCTCTTCCCATGTGCAGAGTCTGATGAAGAATGAAAACGCCTGTCTGTATTTTTCAGATGATTCGACTTTTGAAGGGATCTGCCTGTTCGGAAGCGCGGCCGTTCATTTTGAAAGAGCGTACAGGGAACTCCTCTGGCATGAGGAAGATGTGAAATACTATCCGAAAGGCGTGGAGGATGAAGACTACTGCGTGATCGAGTTTACCGCTGAAAGCGGACGCTTTTACCGCTATGACGGGAAGGGCGATCTGTCCGCGGCTGAGATTGCGGCATTTGACGCGGGCAGGGAATATGAAGACGGCTATCATTCCGTGCATGGAAATGGCTGAGGCGCATGCTCTGCCCGAATGGGGAAACAGGTTCCGGAAGGACATTGATCCAGGCATGCTCATGGAAGCACCGGCGCAGGGGCATTGCGGGATCTGAGAATATTGTTTTGTCTTTCATTTCATTTTTACCTGCTACATGGAGCTCGCGGTCTGTATAACAGGGTGTATGGAGCGTAAGGCTCCGACATGAGAGAATGAAGAATGAAAGGCAGGATCATAGATTATGTATAACATGACAAAAGCTGAACGTGCACACCATGACATGCTTAAGGTACGTGCGAATATGGCCGCAGCGTATCATATGGCCGGGAAGATGTCCGATGAGGAATGCAGCGCAATCAAGGCCGAATACTTTGCCTTCTCATGCTCCATGAGAAAAAAGTACGGCTGATCAGAGATCGCCCCAATGAAATGGACGCATGTTTTCCGGAACATGAGACCTGGAGTTCAGGATACGGATTCCCTCCTGTCCTGATCGTGCGGAAGCCGGATTCCGTGTCCGGATCGGTTTTTTTCCGGGCTGCCAGGCGCATCTGAAGCGTTCTCCGGGCTAATGCAACTTCAGGTTGCGGAAAAGCAAACTGAGGTTGGTGGAAAAGCGGCCGGTCCATACGGTATACTCCTTCTGCAAGGAGGTCGATACAATGAGTTTCGGAGAAAACCTGCAGACGATCCGCAGAAAGCATCAGCTCTCACAGGAGGGGCTGGCGGACATGCTGGGCGTGAGCAGACAGGCTGTGTCCAAGTGGGAGCATGGAGAAGGATATCCTGAAGTGGAGAAGCTTCTGCTTCTGTCCAAAAAGCTGAGTGTTTCCCTGGACAGCCTGCTGGGCGAAGAAAGCATGGCAGCTCCTTCCGGGGAAGCGAAGCCTTCCGATACCATCCGGATCATTTCACCGCATGAGGGCGTCATCATGCAGGCGTCAAAAGTCACCCGCTCCCAGCAGTTCAGGGGCGGCAGAAACAGTCCCAGGTTCGCATTGTATGCATCCGAAGGGAAGGAAACGGGCCTGCTGAATGCGCAGAACACGTTCCTCGCCTGGTACAGGAACCTGGAAGACGTAACAAAGGAAATGACAGGAATACAGAAGGCCATGGAAGCAGGTGCGGCTTCCTATACGCTTGAGTACAGCGTGAAGTGCAGGCAGAACCTGCTGAGGACAATCGAGGACTGAATATCTATCGCGGACGGCAGTCTGTTCCGGAAAATAACCGGGGAAGACTGCCGGAAGTCGGATCACAGAAATACCCTGGTGAAGAAATCAGCATGATGTATGATCCAGTGAAAAATGCGCCTCCGGGAAACCGGAGGCGCATTCTGTTATCAGGCGTCCATGAACTGGAACAGGTAAACGGCGGGGCCGTCATTGGCTCTCCGCGTGATGTGGAAATGTGGAAAAAAAGGAAACTGGAAGAGCAGCGCAGGGATCTGCATGAGCGTACCATAGCCCTGCAGGAGCAGGCTGCACTGGAGCAGGCGAATGCGGATGCGCGTATCAAGGAAGAGATGCGCAGGCATCGCGAGGAACTGGGGCTCTGATCCCCGGCAAACCCAGAAGTAGATAGTTTCAGGTGTTCTGCTGATCTGCCAGGATCAGCAGTTATTTTCTTTACAAAACTAATACATGTTAGTATAATCACTAATATAAATAAGTTTATGGAGAAGGTGTGAAGATGGAACGAAAGGAAGAAATCATCCTGGCAGCATTGGAACTGGCGTCTGAAAACGGATTACAGTCCGTTTCGATGAATCAGATTGCAGAAAAAATCAGGATTAAGGCGCCGTCTTTGTATAACCATTTCAAGTCAAAGGATGAGATTGTCAGAGCAATGTACAGTTATCTCCGGGAACAGGCGCAGCAGAATCGTTCCTTCGGGTTTGCGGATCCTGATGCTTTTGCGTCAAAAAGTCTGGAACAGATACTCACAGAGTCCCTGGCTTCTTATCTGGGCATGATTGCTGACCAGAATATGATGCGTTTTTTCAGGGTGCTTTATTCTGAAAGATCCATGAATCCTTTGGCTGCAGAGATTATGCTGGAAGAGACAGAACACATGATCCGGTCGACCCGGAATCTATTCTATGCACTGGCCGTGCATGGAAAGATGAAAAACGAGGGCGTTGATACAGCTGCGCTGACCTTCGCACTCACCGTACATTCACTGATCGATTACCAGCTCGATAAAATGACAGCCGGGAAGGCGGAGCAGTTAAGGGACAGCGATACCCTGTATACAAAGGAACTGATGGAATTCGTCAGATGGTTCAGCGTACAGGTCGGAGGGGAAGAGCATGAATAGAAAACTCATCAACTGGCTCGGATTAACCGGCGTCGTCGCGTTTGTTTCCTATACCCTGGCGGTGGTCATCTCTCCGTCCGCGTTTCCGGGATACAACTGGATGGAGCAGGCCGTCAGCGACTTGTCTGCCGAAAACGCACCTTCCAGGATGCTCTGGAATCAAATCGCAGCGCTGTACGGGGTCTGCAGTGTCGTCTGTGTGACCTGCGTTTCCCTCTATGTTTCTGAGAACAAGGTTTCCACCCGGCTTTTCCGGATGGGAATGTACCTGTTCTCGATCATGAACTGGATTTCTTATGTGGGATATGCGATGTTTCCACTTGCGGACAGCGGAAAGGAGATCGCCTCTTTTCAGGAGATCATGCATATGGCAGTTACGGCGGCGGTTGTGATTCTGTCGATCGTTTCGCTGGTATGTCTGATTATTGCCGGGTTCAGAAAGGAAGGCATTCGGGGAATCGGGATCTGGGCTGCTGTCGCGCTCATCATGATGATGATCGGTGCAATCGGCAAAGGTGTGGTCCCTCCGCGGTATTTCGGGATTGTGGAACGCTGCAGCGTGTTTGCTGCCGTCGGCTTCAATGCGGTATGCGGAATGTATCTGTTCAGAGGTTTTCCGGATAAGCCCGACAGATGTCAGACAGTCTGATGAACCGGAAAGCCGGAAGATATGTTTTGAAATTGTCTTCAGGCATGTTTCAAAGATCAGCATCTGCGATGACAGGGTCACAGCAGAATATCCTTCCGCCCCTGAAACGAACTGCTGAGAACAGCTCTGCACACAAGGGAAAAACGGCGGGCGCTGCGCGTAAAGCTTGGATCGGTACCGGGAACTATGCTGTCAGCAGAGCGGAAACATTGACGGAGGCTGCAGAAACAGATGAATATCATGAAGGCTTGGAACCCTAGGAAATATAAGGCTTTCAGGCCGTGAAACCGGGTTCACTTTTCCTTATACTGCAAGGCTTTTTGAAGGAATTTGCGATTTTTTCTCACAAACCTAACGAGTTGCCAGTTGTCAAGGTAAAGCACTTGACGGCTGGCGTTATTTTTTTGAATCTGTTGACAAAAAGGCTGAATGAAACTATGATGGTATCAGTTGATACCAGATGATTTGGAGGAATGCAACCGTGCCGGAAACAACCGCGCGAATTGAAAGTGAACTGGATGTACGTGCATATCTTCAGGATCTGAAGTATGCCCTGGAACATGGAGCGAAGCTCACCTTCCAGGAGGAGCGTCTGGTCGATCAGCACAGGGATCAACGGTATACGAATCGATTTACGGTAGCAGACTTATTCCCGGATGAGAGTCCGGTTACGGCGCTGAAACGCGAGCTTCAGAAACTGACTGTCGAAGAATACATGCAGACCGTCAAAGATCTGCGGTTCCCCAAGAGAAGTGAGATGCGGGAATTCGGAAAGGTCTATGAGGGGAAAGGCGACGTATACATCAAGATCAGAGTGGAACTGCTGTCGGAGTATGGAAACCATACGACATTTGTGATGTCCTTCCACTACGCCACGATTCCCTTTACGCCCGACATGTTCCCCTACAAAAAGAGGTGAGGAGGTGGATGAGCATGAAGATTTTGAATAGGGTGAGGAAGCTGTGCATTAGTTGCATGGAAGAGCATGATGTTCAGACCGTATTGATCAGGGAGAGTAACGTCTTCAAAGGTGTTCCTGTCGAATATGATGCCGAGTACTTCTATTGCGACAAAGCGGATGAAACCTATGCGGATGAGCAGCAGATTTCAGCCAACGACATTGCCATGAAGAATGCGTACCGTGTTGCCTCCGGCCTGCTGACATCAGATCAGATTGCTGCAATCCGCGCACGTTACGGGATCAGCCAAAGCGATCTCTGTCTGCTTCTCGGCTGGGGAGCAAAAACGATCACCCGGTATGAGAGCCATCAGGTGCAGGACATTGCGCATGATACGATTCTCAGGAAACTGGCATCAGATCCTGAATGGTTCCTGAAGCTGCTTGATACAGCAAAAGCTTCTCTCTCCCCGGCTTCCTATGCAAAATACAGAGAAGCTGGTACTGCTCTGTTCGAACAGGATCATGATCTGTATCTCAAGAGTGCAATCATGGCAAAGTACGCTCGCTATCAGCATAATCCAGAATACACAGGCAATGCGTCGCTTTCATTGGACGTTGTAGTAGACATGATCCATTATTATGCCAACTCTGCCAAGGTAACCAGCCTCTACCGGGTTAAGCTGATGAAGCTGCTCTGGTATGCGGATGCTCTCTCCTATAAGCGCAGAGGGCACGCCATTTCCGGCATGGTATACCGTGCCATGCCGATGGGAGCGGTTCCGGTAGCGTATGAATCCATTGTCGATCTCAGCACGATCAACTGTGAAGAAATCGATATGGGTGATGGTACGGGATACAAGTTCCTTCCGACAGAAACGAAAGACTATCCGTTCCTTCATGCAGATGATACGGCAATCATGGATGCTGTCATACAGCGGTTTGGAAATCTTCCGAAAGCAGACATCGTCGAAGCCATGCATCATGAGGACGCCTATACGGAAACCGCGCCTGGTGATATCATTCAGTTCAAATACGCTAAGACGCTCAGCATATCATAAAAGCTGACCGGCAGGAAACTCATCCAGTCGGTCATTTCGTTTACACCGATTCACGGTTATTCATTCACACCCACACAGACAACCTGTCCGCTGTACCCATCAGGCATTTCGTTCATAGAAAGAAGAGATCATTTGCGGCTTATGAATGTGAACGACTTGTCCGGTCATCCTGTTTACTAAAAAGGGGTTGCAGGCTGAACCCCTGTGGTGGGTGCATTTCTCATCGGAAATAGAATTCCATTGTTCATTGCAAACTTTGATCAGGAAGGTAACAGGCTGCCGGTATATACGTACCATATCCTGCACAGGCTTCATGGAAGCCGCATGAATCCGAACGCCATAGGCAGTGGTCTGTTTCGTTCTGCGGCTTCTTTCCTCTCCCCATATCACAACAGAAGCGATGACTTTTATACCATATGGGATTGTTATGAAGCTTCACAAAAATCTGTACGATGAAGTGATATGACCGGTTTGGCGGAACAATGTGGCAACATACCGGACTGCCGACTGAGCCATGCCACCTTGTACATATTCTATGAAGCTTATCGGCCCGGAAGCCAAGTGCGGAGAGCGGCATTGAAAGCATGGCATCAGCAGGACGGAAACAAGGATGGAGGCTGCTGTGCGGCCAGACCGGCGATGTCTGAAGGTATCATGAAAGATACCAGGTATCATGAAAAATCGTACTTGTGCGCATCATGGAACGGTCATATAATTAAACCGGTTCAGGAAAACGACCGAGAACCGGAGAGGAAGATTGCTATGACCAATGCTGAAAAAGTACATGAGTTTCTGAACAGGGCAAAGACTTTCTATTTTCTGACAACCGATGGGGATCAGCCGAAAGGACGTCCATTCGGGTTCCAGATGCTGGTGGATGATACACTGTATTTCGGCTGCGGAACCTTCAAAAATGTATTCAGGCAGCTCACTGCAAACCCTAAAGTCGAAGTTCTCGCCGTAAACGGCGGAGAATTCCTGCGCTATGACGGTACCGCCAGAGTTGTCCATGATGACGGGCTTCTTGAGAAGGTTCGTCAGACGATTCCGCAGATCATGTCCCTCTACGATCAGAACGGCTGGGAAATGGGACTGTTCTGCCTTGAAAACGGTCACGCAGAGATCCGGGGCATGATGGACCTGAAAGAAGAGTTCGATGTGTAATGGAAAAGCAGACAACCATCGAAGAGCGCTTCGGCAAATGTCCATATGCCACGGCGCAGACACTGATTTCCGGAAAATGGGCTGTGCTCATTCTGCTGTATCTGGAGGACGGCCCGATCCGTTTCAGTGAACTGCTCAGGAAGATGCCGAGGATGACCCACGCCACGCTTTCCGTTCAGCTGAAGTCTCTCGAAGAATATGGACTGATCAGGCGGGTTCAGTACGAGGCCATACCGCCGCATGTGGAATACTCGCTGACGGAGCTCGGTCAGAAGTTTCATCCTGTTGTGGCCGCCATGGAAGCCTGGGGAAATGACTACATCGCGCACATGCAGGGAAAAAAACACACATGAACATGACCGGAATTGTCTACAGACCGCCTTATGAGGCCAATTCGCTGCTGCTGCAGGTGACCCTGGGCTGCAGCCACAACAAATGTACCTTCTGTTACATGTACCCGGATGTACAGTTCAGTGTCTGTCCGATGGAACAGGTGGAAGCGGATATAGAAGAAGCGGCTCACTATTGCCCGAATGTCAGACGGGTCTTTCTCGAGCATGGAGACGCCTTTGTACTTTCCACGGACCGGCTGCTGAAGATAACGGATATGATTCACCGGAAACTGCCCAAAGTGGAAACTGTTGCCATGTATGCATCCATCCAGAATATCAGATCCAAGACTGATGAAGAGCTGCGGCAGCTCAGATCTGCCGGTATCCATGGCCTGGACATCGGAGTGGAGAGCGGGCTGGACACTGCGCTGACCTACATGAACAAAGGGCATACAGCCGCAGAAGCGCGGGAACAGCTGCTCCGTCTGACAGAAGCAGGCATGGATTACAGCTTCAACGCTATCCTGGGATGCGGCGGAGCTGAACAGTGGCAGGAGAATGCCGACGCCACGGCTGATCTGATCAACGCGGTTCAGCCGCATCTGCTGTTCATCGGCAGCCTGCACGCCGAGCCGGGATGCAGGCTGTACATGGATATGAAGAGCGGCGCATTCAGAGAATGCACCATCGGGCAGCTGCTGGATGAACAGGAAAGGCTCATCAGGCGTCTTGATCTCAGGGATACCTGGTATTTCGGATCGCATCCGTCCAATCTTGTGCCCATGCAGGGCAGACTGCCTGATCAGAAACAGGACATGATCAAGGCAGTGCAGGATATGCGCGAACAGTTCCGGGCACATCTGGATGAAGTCCCGACGCGCGGAGGAGAGGGTTCCATTCTGAACCGATATATTGAAGGAGGAAAACAACATGGCTGAAACACTCGCTACCCTGAAGACCCGCCGCAGCTGCCGCGCTTACAGGCCGGAACACGTCGAGGAAGAAAAGCTCCAGGCTATCCTGGAAGCCGGAACCTATGCCGCTACAGGCATGGGCAGGCAGTCTCCCATTATCCTGGTCATCAGGGATCAGGAAATCCGCAGGCAGCTTACAAAGCTCAATGCCGCCGCGATGGGGATGAACATGGATCCCTTCTACGGTGCGCCGGAACTGATTGTCGTGCTGGCAAACAAGGATATCCCGACCTATGTGTATGATGGAAGCCTGGTCATGGGCAACATGATGAACGCCGCTGCCGATCTGGGCGTAGCCAGCTGCTGGATTCACCGTGCCAAAGAGGAGTTTGAGAGCGAGGAAGGGAAAGCTGTCCTGAAAAAGCTGGGCATTGAAGGCAGCTATGAGGGTATCGGCAATCTGATCCTCGGCTATGCCGCGGCACCTGCCGTAGAGCCCGCACCGAGAAAGGCGAATTACGTATACAACGTGTAACCCGGTCTTTTATACTCAACTGGCGTCGTTCAGTCGCGAACGGCGCTTTTTGGGGCACAACGCTGGAGTATGTGGCCAGTGCCTTCAACGGCTGGCAGGCGGTGAAGATCGGAAGCCAGATCGGCTGGGTTTCCGGGGAGTATAGCGAGATCACAACTGAATAAATGCTTGGGGAACCTGCTTTTCTAGTGGGTTCCCCCTATTTCGGTGGTGTTCTTTGCAAGAAAAACGAAGTATTTCAATGAAATCCG
>CACYNZ010000087.1 GCA_902775835.1 uncultured Eubacteriales bacterium
AGCTTTTTCAGCTGGCCGCCTACAATACCAATGTATCCCTGATCAATTCCACCCGGGATGATTCAACCTTTTACCGGGCAAAGATGACACTGTACAGGGAACTGTCCAATCTGGCGCCGGTATTTCCGGAAATCGACGGACTGTTTTTCTATTCCCCGGCGGCAGACGATTACACACCTTTTATTTCCCGGTCTTCCGCTTCAGAGTGTTCCCGGCATATCAGGGATTTTCTGGCCGGTCACAAGGAAAATCTGCTCAGCATGGCCAGCCTGTACCGGGACTGGCAGCTGGTCCGTGAAAACGGAAAAAGCTATCTGGTCCGCTATGTACTTTCCGATAACAGCAGTGTACTCGGGGCATGGTCAAGCCTGTCATCCCTGCTTTCCTCGTTCCGCACCATACTCCCGGAAAAAAGCGTTATCAGCATGCTGGATTCTGACTTTCAGCTTCTGCAGCCGGAGATTTTTCCGGATTATGCATACGACCCAAGCGCTTCCAGCCACTATCAGGACTATACTTCAGACGGTGTCAACTATCTGGTAAACGTCTATGAAACTCCCTACAGCAGCTGCCGCCTCATCATCTTTACCCCGGCATCGTTCCTCAGGACACAGATGTCGTCGATCATCAAGAGCATCTCAGCCTTTCTGGTGCTCGTCCTGGTGATCACCTTTACCCTGTCCCTGCTGATCAAGCGGCTTATCGACCAGCCCATACGCCCCATGAAGCAGACACTGAAGGCCCTGCAGGAAGGCACCGAGAGAACGCCCATGCTGGTCACCGACAGCCGATGTATTGAAGTGCAGCAGATGTTTCAGGTGCTCAACAGCATGCTGGGCGACATTCAGACACTGGAAAGACAGGTATATGCGGATCAGCTGGCACAGAGCCGTCTGGAACTGCAGTTCCTCAAGTCCCAGATCACGCCCCACTTTCTGATCAACTGTCTCAACACCTTCTCCTACCTCGCGTCCTCACCCCAGGAAAGCGATCATGCCACCGCCCAGCGGCTGACCCAGACTCTGTCACAGCACATCCGCTATTCCTTCGCGTCCGGTGAAATGATCCCCCTGCATCAGGAGTTCGACCATCTGGACAATTATCTGGAACTGGCCTGCATCCGCTATCCCGGGAGCCTGTCCTACGAGCTGAATCTGCCGGATGACTGCCGCCAGGCAGGCATTTCTCCCATGTCCCTGCTGACACTGTGCGAGAACTCTGTAAAGCACAATCTTATCATGGGAGAATGGCTCAGGATCAGCATTTCGGCACAGATGATCCAGATGGACGGTGCGCCTGCCGTGCATATCTGTTTCATGGACAGCGGCACCGGTTATCCCCCTGAGATTCTGGAAAAATGCAATCATATTCTGGAGCATCCGGAAATTGTGGAAGACGGAAAGCACATCGGCATCTACAACATTGTGAAATCCCTTCAGCTGGTGTTCAGCAGGAAGGCACAGATCACATTTTCCAACGAACCGGCCTCCGGCGCCCGGGTAGACATCCGCATTCCCTTCATAAGCAAGGAGGAAACCCCATGAATCTGCTGGTTGTCGATGATGAATACTTCATTGTGCAGTCCATCCTGCGGGACCTGGATTTTGATGCGCTCGGCATCACCTCGGTCTCCACAGCCTTCAGTGTCAAGCAGGCCCAGGATGTCTTTGCCGAAAAGCACATTGACATTCTGCTGACCGATGTGGAAATGCCCCGGCATTCCGGTCTTTACCTGATTGAATGGGCCAATGAGCAGGGATACCGGCCGCTGTCACTGATCCTGACAGGGCATCCATTGTTTGATTACGCCCAGCGCGCGCTGAAGCTGCACTGTTTCGGCTACATCCTGAAGCCCGCAACGCCTGACGTGCTGACGGAAGAGCTGAAAAGCGCCGTGGATGCCGTGCGCCTGAGTCAGGCCCATACCGAGATTCCCGCTCCTGAATCCACTTTTCTTTCCTCCGTCAAGCGCTGCATCGCCGCCAATATCAGTGAACCTGACCTGAACCGCTCCTTCATCGCCGATCAGATTCATATGAACCCGGATTATATTTCCTTCCTGTTCCACAAGGAATCAGGCCAGGCCCTGACCATCTATATCCTGAACGAGCGCGTGGAGCTGGCGAAGAAACTTCTGGTTTCGTCATCCATGACCATTCAGAACGTGACGGAACAGTGCGGTTTTTCGAGCACGTCCTACTTTCACAAGCAGTTCAAGCGCGTTACCGGCATGACGCCGCAGCAGTACAGAGCCGTGCATACCACCGCCCAGGGCTCCTGAGCAGCAGAACCATATAACAAAGGGGCAGCCGCAGATATGTCCAGATCTGCGGCTGCCCCTTTCTGTTTCCGGGTTCATGGCAGTGAGCATGCATGTTTCCACGGCATTCAGAATTCAGGAATACAGACTTCCTTTCCATCCTGCATGGCAGAGAGATGGGCACAGATCCCGGCTGCCGTGATATTGGCGCCGAGCACTTCATCAATCCATGGCTTTCTGCCCTCTGTAATACTGCAGATGAATTCGTGCACAAGATGCGGGTGCGATCCGTGATGTCCGCCGCCCACGCCCTTTTCCAGGGATTTCTGCGGATTCTGCGGATCAAAGTGTTCCGTATTGATCGTATACTTCTGAATGGATTCCGGCAGTGTCTGATGGTAGTTCGGCAGATCCACCGTATGGATCCGGGTAAGTCCTCCGCGACGCCCGTCCGCCTCCGGCAGCGCCTGCGTGACGATAGGCGCATCCTCATCCCGGAGCCCCCACTCAAAGGAGGCCTCGCTGCCATAGACGAACAGTCCTTCCTGATACGCCCTGGCCGTCTCAAACAGGCTCCGCGTCGCCTCGCCTTTCATTCCGTTCTCAAAGGCAAATATGGCTGTTTCGATGGGATACGGATTCCCGTACTGCCTGTGCAGCCATTCCGGCATGGTGCCGGACCCGAAGCAGTGGACGCGCGCAAGACGCGAGCCGCCCAGCACGCGCATCGGCGCAATGGCATGCGTTCCGTACCACATGGGCGGAAGCCCCATCCAGTAGTCCGGCCAGCCCGCCATCTCCTGGTAATGGGACCCGCGCAGAAACTGGATCCGGCCCAGTTCCCCCTTTTCCAGCATCTGCCGGACATAGAAGAACTGATAGGTGTACAGGGTGGTTTCCATCATCATGTAGTTTTTCCCGGACCTGCGGACAGCGTCCGTAATCTTCTGCAGATCCTCCAGGGAGGTGGCCATGGGCACCGTGCACGCGCAGTGCTTGCCGCTTTCCAGTACCCGGACCGTCTGCTCCGCGTGCAGGGGAATGGGCGTAATCAGGTGCACCGCGTCCACGGACGGGTCTTCCAGAACTTCCTCAAAACTGGCGTACACCCGGTCCGCATGGAACTGCCCGGCCGCTTTCGCGGCCAATGCCATGTCAGGATCATACAGGCCCACCGTGCCCACCTGCGGGTGATCCCTGTAGATCGGAACAAATCCGTAGCCGAACCCGAGTCCGGCCAGAACCACATTGACTCTTTTCATGCGCTTTTCTCCTCTGCTCTGCGCTGTCATCCGATCACTCTTGCCACCGCGCATTCATAGGGCGCAAACATGCCGTCCGCGCTTTCCCGTTCCATATTGGAAAGAACAGGCTTTTCACACCGGAAGGGAAGCGTGATCCGCTGCTCACTTTCAAAATTGCAGACCACGGCCCAGGTTTCCTCTCCAAGCGAGCGCGTATAGACAAAGAAGGCATCATCCGGGGATGAAATCACCTTCATGCTCCCGTCCAGAAATGCCGGCGTTTCCCGGCGCAGCCGCAGGAGCTTCTGATAGAACCGGTATACCGACTTTTCTGACGCCAGGTCCTTTTCCACATTGATTTCCTGATACCGGGAATGCACCCGGAGCCAGGGCGTGCCGGATGTGAACCCGCCGTTCTCCCCGCCGTTCCATGCCATGGGATGCCGGGCGTTGTCGCGGCTTCCGAAATTGATCCTGGCAAGCGCTTCCTCCTCCGTCTGCGTCTGGCAGAACTCGCGGTAGGCATTGATGGTCTCAATATCATCAAAGCAGTCAATGCTGTCATAATGCGCCGCCGTCGTGCCGATTTCCTGGCCCTCATAAATGAACGGAACGCCCTTGAGCAGATACAGCATGACCGCCAGGTCTGTCGCCGATTCATACCGTTTTTCCCGGTCATCGGCGATACGCGAAATCATGGCCGGCTGATCATGGTTTTCATAGAACAGGGTATTGAGCAGATCATGCCTGTCCGTCTCCTCCTGCCAGTAGACCAGATGATCCCGCAGGCTCTTCATGCTGTCCGGCTTCGGCGTGAACTTGTCCACGCGCCCCACTTCCATGTGATCGAACAGAAACAGCGTGCTCAGTTCTCCCCGCTCCGCAGCGCAGTGCCGGACCATCTCATCGATATCCCGCACAAAGCTCTCGCCCACCGTAAACAGATGCGCGGTCTTTTCGCGGCCGAACAGGTCCCGGATGAATTCATGCAGGCGCGGCCCGAACCCGTTGGCGTTACGGCTGAAATCCTTGGAGATCATGTCAATGACATCAATGCGGAACCCGTCCACGCCCCGGTCGATCCAGAAATCCACAATATCCTGCATGGCTCTGACCACCGCCGGGTTCTCCCAGTTCAGGTCCGCCTGGCTTATGGCAAAGGAATGCAGGTAATACTGGCCGCGCACGGGATCAAACTCCCAGGCGTCGCCGCGGAATATGGATTCCCAGTCATTGGGCTTTTCATCAAACCAGTAATAGAAATCGCTGTAGGGATTGTCCTTTCCCTTCCGGGATTCCTGGAACCAGCGGTGTGACGTGGACGTATGATTGGGCACCAGATCCATGATCAGCTTCATGTCCCGCGCATGCAGCGCCTGAATCAGCGCGTCCATGTCCTCCATGGTCCCGAACTCGTCCATGATGTCACGGTAATCCGAGATGTCATACCCATTGTCATCATTGGGACTCTTGTAGCAGGGGCAGAGCCATACGGCGTTGATGCCCAGTTCCTTCAGGTAATCCAGCTTCTGGATGATGCCCTGCAGGTCCCCGATTCCGTCCCCGTTGCTGTCCATGAAGCTGCGCGGATAAATCTGATAAATCGTCCATCTGAGAAAATCCCTGTACTTCGCACAAAGCATGGATTGATCCTCCTTTGAGATGATTTCTGCATGGTCTGCATGAAATCCCGTGATCGTTCCCTCACTGCATTCACAGCATGTCCGGCATCCGGACCCCTGGAAGGAGAAACGCTGCCGCTGAACCGCAGACATGCATATCGTCTTTTGTTTTCCCAAATCCCTGTTTCCTGACAGACTTCAGAATACATGGGTTTCACGGGCATGTCAAGGCAGTCTGCGTGGCAGGAAAACCGCATGGCACTGGCGTGTCATCACCTTCCCGCCGCTGGAACGCAAAAAGGCCGATGAAGCCCGCATCACAGAAAGGATGCGGAAATCATCAGCCGTAAAAGAGCGTCAGGCATTGTACCGTGACCATATGCCCTCTCAGTCCATGATATGACCGTCAAGGGAGATGGTCACCACCTGCCAGGGAATGAACTTGCCGCTGGCGCGCAGCGCCTGTTCCGCCGCCCGCTGTAGTCCGCCGCAGCAGGGCACTTCCATACGGATAATGGTCACGCTCCTGATATCATTGTCCCGGATGATGGCCGTCAGCTTGTCCGTATAATCCACAGCGTCCAGTTTCGGGCAGCCGATTATGGTGATCCGCCCCCGCATGAATTCCTCATGCATGCCGGCATAGGCATAGGCGGTGCAGTCCGCCGCAATGAGCAGCTTTGCACCGTCGAAAAACGGAGCTTTCGTCGGCACCAGCTTCAGCTGGCAGGGCCACTGTGCCAGCCGGGAAACCGGCTTTGCAGCGTTCACGGGTGCGGGCGTCTCCCCGTCATGCCTGAACTGCGCCATCCTGGAACCGGGGCATCCGCCCTGGTGATGTTCCTGATGATTTTCCAGATTCTTTGCCGCCTGCGCTCTGCGGACGGCTTCCTGGTCGTATTCCGGCGCTTCCCTTTCCTCAAAGGAAATGGCTCCTGTCGGGCAGCTGGGCAGGCAGTCGCCAAAGCCGTCACAGAAGTTCTCCCGGACCAGCTTTGCCTTGCCGTTCACCATGTCGATGGCACCCTCATGGCAGGCATTGGCACACATCCCGCAGCCATTGCACTTTTCTTCATCGATATGAATAATCTTCCGAATCATTCTGTCTTCCTCCTCCCGTCGGGAGCATTGTATCAGGAAGCGGCGGGAAAATCTGTATCCAGGGATACAGTTCCAGAAAAATCTGCTGTACAATGGAAAGGAAAACAGGGAAAGGAGACCTTCCATGGATTACGCAGTACTTGAAAACAGCGCCCTTTTCCGGAGCATCCCGGCAAAGGACATTCAGGCGGACCTTGATGCCATTTCCTGGCACATCCGGCGCTTTGACAGGGATGAAACCGTCTTTTCCCTGATGGAAAGGGCTGAACGGATCGGGATCGTGCTGGAAGGCCGTGTACAGGCCCGGAAAACCTTTCCCAACGGGAGTCAGGTAAATGTATCGGTATGCGGCCCCAGCGATCTGGTCGGCGCGGCAGCCGCGTTCTCCTCAGGCGGAACCTATCCCTGTGATATCGTCTCCCTCGGTCCCGCCGCCCTGCTGATGCTGCGCCGGACGGACGTGCTGGCTCTCATGCAGAAGGATGTCCGGATCCTGGAAAACCTGATGACGGAAATTGCCTCCGCCGCCTGCATGCTGCAGCAGCGCCTGGAGCTGTTTTCCTACAGCGGAATCGCGCAGAAGGCCGCATTCTGGCTGCTGACGCAGGCGAGGCAGACAGGTGGGCATGTGATCCGGATTCCGGGCTCGGTGTCCGGATGGGCCATGATGATGAATGTATCCCGCCCGTCACTGCACAGGGAACTGAAAAAGCTGGAATCCGCGGGCATCCTGCTGTACCGCCCGCCGCTTATCGAGATATCCGATATGGAAAAACTCAGGCAGGTTCTGAGCCGGTAAGCTTCATGGCGCCATCAGAAAAGCCGGACAGAAAAGCTCTGCGCCTTCCTGTCCGGCATGTTATTTCTGCTCAGGCAAACTTCTTGCTGATGACCATTTCCACAAAACCGCCCCTGATGCTGATGCTGACATTGTCAGCTACGCTCAGCAGAATGGAGCGCTCATACTCGTCCCATTTTTCCTTCTGGATGATTTCATCGCTGGGATCCGCTGATCTGCTTACGCCGGATGCGGAATAATAGTTGCTGATGTCTCTCTGGATTGACATGGCCTGTTCAAACGCATCCCGGAGCTTGCCCAGGAAGGTCTTGGCTGCGTCATTGGTCTGGCTGGTGGAAGAACGGATCAGCTGACCACGCTGTTCATTGCCAAGCTTCTGTCTGGCATTGAGATGAATCTGGAAATCCTTGCCTTCCCATACAATCCAAAAACAGGCATTGATTTCTCCGGTAATGCTGCGGAGCATGGATATGGTTTCCTCCGCCAGAAGAAGCAGCTGAAGCTTTTCCCGGCCAATCAGTCCGGCAATCTCAGCAGCCCGTTCAGTTTCCTTGAAAACGCCCCGGAGTTCCTTTTCCCTGTTGACAAGCTGTATCTCATATGACCTCATGTTTCTTTCCCTTCTTCACGTACAGCATTTCAGCAGGAGACAGGCATTATTCGATATTCAGGATATCGCAGAAACCCGTAACCTCGAAGACTTCCTGCACAATCTCATTGACATGGGTCACTTTCATGCCACCCTTGGGCATCATCGTCTTATGGGCAGAAAGCAGCACACGCAGTCCCGCAGAAGAAATGTACTCGAGATTGGTAAAATCAAATACCAGCTCATCCGCAGCGGGGAGCACCTTGTTCAGTTCAGCCTCCAGTTCAGGAGCGGTAATTGTATCAAGGCGACCTTTCAGGCAGATCGTAAGCTTTCCACCGTTCTGTTCCTTTGAGATTTCCATGACTGTTCCTCCTCATTTTTTGATCAGGCAGATTTCATCCGGCAAATATTTTACCATATTTCATAAATAATTGGAAGTACAGGGAAAAACCGGCTCAGCAAACGCCAATGCGGCGGATGTGATATACTTGACCGGACCAAAGAGCGAGTACACGTCCGCCAGAGCGGACTTTCAATACAGCATCCGGGGAGGAAAGCCTATGGAAAGGCGGAATATCGGCATATTTGCCCACGTGGACGCGGGCAAGACCACGCTTTCGGAACAGCTGCTCCTGCGGGGAGGACGGCTTCAGAAAGCGGGCAGCGTGGACCAGGGAACCGCCTACACGGACAGTCTGCCGGTGGAAAAGCGCCGGGGTATCTCTGTCCGGGCCATGTGCACGTCCTTTCACTGGCAGGATACGGAAATATGCCTGATCGACACCCCCGGGCATGCGGATTTTTCCATGGAGATCGAGCGCTCCATGTGGGCCATGGACGGAGCCGTACTGGTGCTGTCCGCCGTGGAAGGTGTACAGCCGCAGACGGAGATTCTGTTCGCGGCCATGCAGAAGCGGCACATGCCCGTTCTCTTCTTTCTGAACAAGACCGACCGGGAAAACGCGGATGTGGAGCGCACGCTTGCCCAGATCCGGCGCCGGCTCACCGGCAGCGTCTTTATGCCCGGCGATGCCGATTCGTCTCTGGACCTCCTGTGCACGCTGGATGACGCGTGGATGGAGGCATTCCTCTCCGGCCGGGATCTTCCCGCTTCCGAGGTGCAGGACGCGCTGGCATCCTATGCCCGGAAAGGCCTTGCCTTTCCGGTGCTCAGCGGCTCCGCGCTGACAGGGCTCGGCGTGGACACGCTTATGGACGCCATGCCCGTTTTCCTGCCCCCGCCCGCCTCCGGTCCGGATCTTTCCGGGATTGTGTTCGGCGTGCACCGGGACCGGACGCTCGGGCGCGGATGCTGGGTACGCCTGTTCGGCGGGGAACTGAAAAACCGGGACGCGCTGCAGCTCCCCGGAAAGCCGGATCCCCTGACCTTCGCGCCTACCGTGGTGGAGCAGAAAATCACGCAGATCCGCAGCCTGGACGGGTACGATATGGGCACGCTCCATGCCGGGGAAATCGGCGTGATCTACGGACTCGGGCCGGTGCGCGTGGGACAGGTGCTGGGAGATGAAAGCCTGCTTCCCGGGCATGAACCCGGCCAGCTGCGCCAGTCCATTCTGAAAATGAAGGTTGTGCCGGACCGCGAGGAAGACTGGAAGCGTCTGGAAGGCGCGTGCCAGGAGCTGGCGCTGGAGGACCCGCTGCTGGATGTGGAATTCATTCCCGAACTCAAGGAAATCTCCCTGCACCTCATGGGCATGATCCAGACGGAAATCCTGCAGGAAGAGCTGCTGGAGCGCTTTCAGCTGCCCGTCACCTTCCGGGATCCCACGGTCATTTACAAGGAAACCGTGGTACAGCCGGGCCTGGGATTTGTCAGCTATACCATGCCCAAGCCCTGCTGGGCCATTCTCCAGTTCTACATCCGTCCCGGAAAGCGGGGCAGCGGCGTCCAGTATCATTCCGAGGTTCCGGTCCGGAAAATCCAGGAGCGCTACCAGCATCAGGTGGAGCAGGCCCTGCCCATTGCCCTGAGCCAGGGCCGCATGGGCTGGGAAGTCACTGACGTGGACATCACGCTGGTGGACGGCAGCGATCACCAGTTCCACACACATCCGCTGGACTTCATTCTCGCCACGCCCATGGGCATTCAGGACGGCCTGCGCAACTGCGGCACCTGTCTTCTGGAGCCCATATTGCGCATCCGGTTCCTGGTGCCCCTGGAATGCGCCGGGCGGGTCATGAGCGATATTCAGATCATGCGCGGTCAGGTGCTGGACAGTCAGAGCGAGGATGACCGCACGGAAATCGTTGCCCGGGTGCCCGCCGCCGAATGCTACCGATACATGGACGACCTGGCCAGTCTCACCGGCGGCCGGGGCAGCATGAGCCAGACCCTTGACGGATATGAGCTCTGTCCCCCGGGCAAGGGCAGCACCACGCCGAGGCGCGGCGTGGACCCGCTGGACACGGCCAAATATATTCTGAGCATACGCAATGCCATTCAGGGCTGATACACGCAAGCAAAAAGGTGTCCGGACCGGACACCTTTTTGCTTGCCTCTGTGCAGTTATTCCACTTCCACAAAATCCAAGTCGCTGAGGAACTTCACCGCTGTCCGGATCTGTGCATCCGTCAGCCCCTGCGCTTCCGCTCCGGGAGGCGTGGTGAGCACAAACTCAATCTCATACCCGCGGTAGATCGTGTAAATATCCACATAGTCCACACTGTCCCGGATCTCCTTGACCACCATCAGCTTTGTGCCGTGCTCGGTCTCCATGTAGGTAATATCCACCTCATCGCCTTCCTGGAAGGTGGCGGCAATCTTGGCAAGTCCATCCTCATCAATGTCATTGAGACGTGCCACTTCCGCGATCAGTTCCTCAAAGGCAATGGAAATCTGCATGACCGGGCTGCTTTTGTCTTCCGAGGTCAGCGTGCCGATATATCTGCCTGCATCGGAGTACACATTTTCCAGCCGGTAGCCTTCCGGCACCGTGCAGCGCAGTTCAAAGGCACCACCCATGGAAATGGTGCCCATCACTTCCTTGTCCGCCGCTTCCGCCGCACAGGCGGCACAGCCCGCCGCCAGCACAAGGCAGAGCAGGATCGCCATGATCTTCTTCATACTGTTTCCCTTCCTTCCCGTTTCCGGGCATTTCACGCGAGCATTACTTCCGGGTAACATACTTGCTGCTGATGAACCCGATCATGCCCGTCGCCGGGTCTTCCACCTGATACCAGTTCTTCATAACCGCCAGCACAGTCAGTTCCTTGCCCTGCGGGCAGGTGCCCATGCGCTCCGCCTGCGTGGACGGCGCCCAGCGCAGATTGACCCAGCCGGATGCCCGGGCCGGACGCGCCACTACGGTGAAGGGATAGGTCATGACACCGCTTGCAAACTCCGCGTTCATCTCGGCCAGAACCCGGGCCGCGTCCATATTGCCTGTCTGTGAAACAGGCACGCTGCTTCCGCTGCCGGAAGAAGATCCGGGTCTGTCCACAAGGTACCGGGTCATCACATAGGCGCTGTAGCGGGGCGTACCATCCGCGGCCCGCCAGGAATACTCGATCTCGGCCCATCCGCCGTACTCCTGGATCACATTGACCGCGGCGCCGCAGCGCACCGCGCCTACCACGTTTTCACCGATCATCTGACTGTCGCGCACATTCAGGGTCCTGCCGTTTTCCGTATACACATACCTGGTATATGCCGCCGAGGCCTGTGAAGCGGGAAGCAGCACCAGCGTCATCAGAAGCAGCATGGAAAGCATCCGTTTTGTCATGGATTCCTCCATTGAGCAGTTCTGCCGCCCGGCTCTTTTTTCCAGACAGCAGAACTTCTTTCTCCGGTCACATCTCCGGACATTATTTCACGTCTCTTCTGTCAAACACGCGGATCGTCAGGGGCAGGAAAATCAGCGTGGTCACAGCCGCCGACACAAGGGAGCGCAGAGTTTCCGGCGCGTTTTCCCCAAGCATCTGATCCGGCATATAGTCGCCGATGTAAAATCCCTTGTTCTTCCAGACCGCGTCCACCGCAGTGTCCAGACCCGCATAGATAAGCCCCATCACACCCATGCCCAGGACCACCGCCAGCACCGTGCCCAGAGACTTGCTCTGCACACCGGTGGTGGCCAGGAGCAGAAGACTGGTCAGGCTCTGAAGCAGCACAAAGCGCAGAAGGAAGATCCGCAGGGCATCCATGATCCCGCTGTCCACCGCAAGCTTCTGGAAAATCAGAATACCCACGATATTCCCGGCCACGCCCGCCAGCATGAAGATCAGGTTGTGCAGAATCGCGCTGATGAACTTCGACAGGACCGTATATCCCTTTTTCGGCATCTGTTCGGCGATATTCTTGACGTATCCGAACTCAATATCCGCGTAGAAGAATATGCTCAGCGAGATCATGCACAGCATGCCGTTGACTATGGGAAGCGCGTTGCTGATCAGGCCGG